>CAMBBO010000001.1 GCA_945862935.1 Pseudorhodoplanes sinuspersici
CCACCTTCGCGATGTTGCGCGCTGTCAGCACCTCTGGATTGCCCAAAGGCTCCGAAAGCTGAAAGCGCGCGCAGCTACGCAGGATCGCCGACAGCATGTTCACAAGGGTACGGTCGTCGTGAATGGCTTTGCGCGCCTGTTCCAGCGCCGGAGCGAAATCCAGAAAATCGCTGATGAACGTGCCCAGCCCAAACCCGCCAAAGCGGGAATGCGACGCGTAGACGATCGGCCGCTGCAGGACCAAGGTTTCGACAATGGCCGTTCCGCTCAATGTCACCGTCGCCCGCGCCCGGCGCGCCAGAGTGTTCACGCTCACAGACGGATCGACGAACCGAATGTTCGGATATTTCTCGCTTAACTGCTTGAAGAACGTCCAGGGACGCTGGCCGAGCATTGCCGGATGCTCTTTGAGAACCAGTTTGCAGCCCCACGGCAATTGCCTGACGATCATGTCGATGAAGGACACTTGATCGAGCTGGCTGAGAACCAATGTTGCGATTTCGGGTTCGTATTGAAGCGGCAGAAACACGAAATCCGTTCCGATTTCGTCGAGGCTTTTGAAAAACCCCAAAGTCTTTTTGCGATTGCGGCGCAGCCGCATGATTCCTGCCAATCGCTGCAACGGATTGGAAAGCGTCGGATCCTTGCGATCATGCCGCCAGTAGTTTTGCAAATACCGGGCGTAATGCCTCACCTTGCGTATGCTCGGCAGCGCAAATTTCTGCTTTTCCAGACCGACCGCAATGTTGCGATAGGCGCTATCACCTTCCCGAATGCGCGCAATAAATTCTTCAGCCCATTTCTTTTCGGACGCACTCGGCTGCGCGGAACCATCCTGCATGGAGCGAAACAGCGACCAGATGTCGTCGCAAAGAAAATAGGGATTGTCGTAGAAATAGAAGAGATCCTCGATTCCGAAATGGAATGGGATGAAAACGCGCACGCCCTTCTCTTTCATCACCAGATAAAGAAGATGCGTGAATTGCGACGCGACGCCGTCGAAAACAAATATGTCGGGCTTTTCCCGATCGATGTATTCGCGAAAAGCGCGAATAAGATAGATGTAGAGCGGGATCAGTTCGTCGTAGCTCCAGCGGTTAAGGAAGCGATCCGAATAGGCAACGCGCGCCAGCCGGTGTTTCTCGTCAAACGCGCGAAAATCGGCGAGTTCCTCTGCACTCGGCGTATATTTTCGCCCTTCCGCGACAAGGTCGTAAAACTGAATCAGGTGCGCAGTCTTTGGCAACGATTTCGACGCGTAATCGAAATAACGCCCGTTCAGCACGATTCCGCTGACGGAGCTGCCTGGAATTCGCTTTGCCAATTCCTGATAAAGGGCGACGAAGCTGTAAGTCTGATCGTAGTCGAAAAGAAAACCGAAACGCGTGCCGCGCATGGCGGCGCCTGCACTCGTGCGTTCTCGATCCTTTACTTGCGGATTAAGCGTCATGACGGATGAGTGATTTTTTGATCGTCCACGCTACCGCACTCAGGGTGAAATTGAGATCACCCCGGCACAGAAGCTATTCAGTATGAGGTACGTCTGGCTTTAAGCGGCCGCGACGGATTCAATATCCGCCAATACTCGTACCTTGCGTCCCAGCATATCGAGCAGAATGGCGACGCGTTCGCGATCCGCCATTCCCTCGTAAATTCCGTAGCAACTCGAAAATACACCGTCGAGCAGGCGCAATTTTTCGCCTACCGCATAACGCGGCTTTGCTTCCAGATGGATGAAGCCATTCTCGTTTTGCTGCCGCTGCAAACGGTCGATCACGTCGTGATCGACCGAAGCGGGCTCGTTTCCATTGCAGACCAGCCGCGAGACCCCGATGGTCGACTGGATCGAACGCCAGCGTTGCGTCGCCATATCGATGGCAACAAACAGATAGCGGGGGAACAGCGGCGCAGGGAGCGTTTCGATCCTGCGCGCATGCCTGCGCCGTTTGAGGGTGCGCGGCAAATAAGTTGTAAAGCCCTGACGTTGCAGGTGACTCACCGCCTTCATCTCGGCGTTAGCCTGCGTCTGCACGACATACCAGCCGTAAGAACTCACAACGCATCTCCCACTTTGTCGGTCCGCACGTGGAGCACATGCGGGATAAGCACACGGGCCGCACCGAAACGCTCGATTGCTTCGGCCGCAGCAACTTGCGGCTCCACGAGGTCGGCAATCACCACCGCATCAAATTGGACCTGAACAGCTTCGAAGGACGTGAACATCGGAAAGCGCATGAGTTGCGGCGCATCCGCCCGAGGATCCATCACGCCGACGATCTCAATTTCGCAATCGTGCGCGCAAATCGCCGCGATCTCCGCAAGTTCAGACCGCCCGACAAGGATCAGGCGCGTCAGCCCTTGCGATCGCGCACCCTCGAACAGACGGATGCAGTCGGCCTTCGCCTCGCGGAAAAATGAGAATGAATAGGAAAGGTATTGCACCGTCAGCCGCGACTTTTCCGAAAAGCCGCGCGGCGTCAGGTAATAGGCGTAGCGGCCTGCCGGCGCCTGCGTGACCTTCAGCCAGCCCTTGTTGATGCAGCGCTTGACGTAGGCGTTTACGAGCCCGAGTGCGATGCCGAGTTCCGAGGCCAGATGCCGCTGCGAGCGCATGCCGTCGCGTTCGACAGATTCCAGCAGCCCCAAAGTAATGCCGGGATCGGCGGCTTCTTCCCCGGCAGAACTCCCCGGGGATATGGTCGACAACTGGGACATCGACCCCACGCTAGCCCGTTCACCGGATGAACGTCAAGAAATCCGTTCACATCATGAACAGGATAAACTATTGTAATTATTACACTTTTGAATCAGACCTGCTCTGGAACAGGTACTCGTCGCAGCCGGACCCAAACAGGCCAAGCGAAAAGCCGCGAGTAAACGATCGGACTGGCAGAAACCCAAGGCGCTCCATCATCGCTTCGGCCGTCGCGGGGCGGATGGACTCATACGGGTATCCGCCCATCCAGTCGTGGATGTCGTTAATGTAGTCCATGCCGCGATTGCTGCGGTAGTCGCGGACATAGGCCGCAAAATCCCGGCCGGTCGCGGCGAACGCAAGCCGCATCGCACCCCGGAAAAGCGCGCGGGCAGCTTCCTGCGCCTTTGCGGACGCTGAAGTGTACCACCGCTTCTCGATGGTCCATGCCCAGCACAAAGCTGTCTTGCGGTAGAGCGCGAGGGCGAACATCCCGCCGGGCGCAACCCGCGATGCCGCGTTGGCAATGGCGACATCCATAGCACCGGTGTGATGCAGCACGCCCCATGAATAGACGATGTCGAACGAACCGAGTTTCTCCATATACGCGGCATCGAGAACCGATCCCCGCTCGACGATCCAGTCCGCGTCATTGGCGAAGTAACGCTCGCGCAGACTCTTCGTGCAGGCGACCGAATCCGGATCGAAATCGAACGAGTGAACGCGCGCGCCGAGCCGCCGCGCGGCAAGCGACGACAATCCGCTTCCCGATCCGATGTCAAGGAAAGTCAGACCATCCAGTTGTTCCCGTCCCAGCAGGCGTTGCAGCCCCGCTTCGGCTTCCGCGATCTGGCCGGCATCGAGCCCTTTCAGGAACTCGCGCCAGTTCGCGCCAAATCCGAAGCGGCGCTCGGTATCGTCGGCATGGCTCAGTTGCGAGGACATATCTTCACCGGTAAACGTGCATCTCGGGCGAATTCATAAGGGCTTGCTCGGCCAAGTGCCATAGTGCTCCGGGCGCCACTTCGTTCGCAGGACTTCGATAAGAGACCGCATGAACGGCAATGCCGCCCTTTGGATGTCCGTGCTGACTGCTGCCGCTACGCTCGCGGCCGCTCTCATTTATCTCCTGCACCCGCTGCTGCGCCGCTACGCCCTCGCCCGGCCGAATGCGCGCTCCTCGCACAAGGCGCCGACGCCGCAGGGCGGAGGCCTTGCCGTGATTGCTGCAACCACCATCACAACATTCGCGGCTGTGGCGATGACCGGATTGCCTCTCGCGCCGGCGATTGCCGTTTTCGCCGCAACCGCATTCATCGCCGCCATCGGCATGATCGACGACATCTGGACCATCACTATTCTTCCGCGTCTTGCGGCGCAGGCCGCCGCCATTGCCATCGTGATGGCGGCGATGCCGCACGACCTGCGCGTCATCCAAAGCCTGCCGTGGTGGCCGGAACGACTCCTCCTGCTCGTCGCCGCCTTGTGGTTCGTCAATCTGGTCAACTTCATGGACGGGATCGACTGGATCACGGTCGCCGAAGTCGTGCCTGTCGCGGCGGGGCTGGCTGTGCTCGGCGCTCTTGGCGCGCTTCCGGATTATGCAACCATCATCGCAGTTGCGCTGCTCGGCGCGATGATCGGGTTTGCGCCGTTCAACAAGCCGGTCGCACGGCTTTTTCTGGGCGACGTCGGGAGTCTGCCGATTGGCTTGCTTCTGTCGCTCCTGCTGATCCTGCTCGCCGGTGCGGGTCACATCGCAGCCGCCCTGCTCTTGCCGCTTTACTATCTTGCCGATGCGACGATCACTCTCGCGCGGCGCATCCTTCGCCAGGAGAAATTCTGGAACGCGCACCGAAGCCACTTCTACCAGATCGCACTCGACCGCGGCATGCCAGTGCGCACCATCGTCCTGCGCGTGTTCGTCTTAAACATCGCGCTAGTTGGGCTCGCGCTGATATCGACTCTCATCAATTCGGCCCCGACCGATATCGCCTGCCTCGCCACAGGTGCTGTGCTGGTCGCAGTCCTGCTCAAGAACCTTTCACGGAGCGGCCGTTGACCCGCGTTCTTGTCACAGGAGCCTCGGGATTTGTCGGCCGCGCGCTCGTCAATGCGCTTGCATCGCAGGGGCATTTCGTTCGCGCCGCCATGCGCCAGCCTGCCGACGTGTTTCCACGAGAGGTGGAGGTCGTCGCGGTATCGGATCTCGCCCGTCCGATCGAATGGTGGCCGCTTCTCAAGAATGTCGACACCGTCGTGCATCTTGCGGGCATCGCGCATGCCGGAGCCCCAATCCCCGAAGAAACCTACGACCGCGTCAATCGTGCAGCGACCGCGGAACTTGCAGCGGCGGCGCGCAAGGCCGGCATTCGCCGCCTCGTCTTTGCGTCGTCCATTCGCGCGCAGAGCGGCCCGTCAGCCTCGCAGGAATTGACGGAAGAATTGCCGGCAGCGCCAACGGATGCCTACGGGCGTTCCAAACTTGCCGCCGAACAGGCCGTTCGCGAGTCCGGCACCGATTTCACGATTCTGCGGCCTGTGCTGGTTTACGGCGAGAACGTCAAAGGCAATCTCGCAACACTTCTGAAATTGGCCCAATCACCGTGGCCTCTGCCACTATCGTTGTTCGGCAACCGGCGGTCCATCGTCGCGCGTGACAATCTTTTGTCCGCGATCCAGTTTTCACTTCATTCGGATGCAACGGCGGGACACACCTTCATCGTCGCCGATCCCGCCTCACCAACGCTGGCCGAGATCGTCGCCATCTTGCGCGAAGCCTCGGGACGCCCGCGAAATCTCTTTCCAGTCCCGCCCTCGCTCATTGGAGCCACACTTAAAGCCGCCGGCCGGGGAGATATGTGGGAGCGAATGGGCTGCGCGCTGGTTGCGTCACCGGCCAAATTGATCGCAGCAGGCTGGAAGCCGCCGGTCGAAACACGCAGCGGACTTGCAGCGATGGCTCAGGCCGCCTCGCCCCGAAAATCCGGCACCGCTTCGCGCAGCACGCGATAAATCGCGGTCTTTCGACTTTCGCCAGCGCGGGATCGAGCATGGCGGTCCATGCGCGCATAGACTGCCACGGTCTGCCGTCAATGACTCGGATTTATCGGAAAGCATCAATGCGCCGTCGGCGCAATTGCGGATCACATGCCCGCAACTCGATGATGCTCCGTCCCGCCAAGCGCAACGCTCAAAATTGATTGAACATCCTTCAGATTCTAATGCGTCGATTACTGTGGAAAGTCCAACGCCAAAACGGCTTCCCGCCGAACATCAGACCACCTACCACCGTGTGGTGCCCCCACAAAAAGGCGTATACCCGCCCCGCGCCGCACCCAGCAGCCACCGCGCCGCTTCGAACCAAACGTCCCAATCGATTCATTGGGCGGCAAAATCAATCGCAGCTTCACTGTGGTCGCATTTGGCGTCACGAACAATCTCAAAACGTCGGCACCAGAGATGACGGATAAAGCGCCACTTCCTTCTGAATAAAATGGTGCGCCGATTATGAGATCATCGATTCCGTCTCCATCAACGTCAACAGGAGGAATTAAAGACCAACCAAGCGCGCTATCGGCCAGCTTGGGCGAATAAAATAACAAGGATGCGTCATCGCTCTCTTCAAAAGTGCGCACCACAATTCCTGACATTATGAGTGGATTCCGATCGATATTAGCAAGCGTAATGACCGCATAATTCTTCGACATCCAATTCGCCAGCGATGCGCTTATGTCGAAGCTCGCGGTCCCATATTGTCCGGATAACTCAGCTGTGTCGAATATCGTCTTAATTTTAGGATTTGAATCAGCAGACAGAATGGCCCAGGCTTTGCCGGAGCGATGTGGAAGCTGCCACCATTTGGCGTCTGCATTCGATCCCGCAAAAACTAAAGTATTTCGATCGACAAGCGAAATCCCGAGGTTGCGACCAAAATCTAAAGCGTCCGCAGCCCATATAAATTGATCAGGACGCACGGCGATCGTTTCCGCATGATCCGGGACGGCAAGAATCGCGACGCTTCCGGCACGCTCCGATAGGCCGCCTTGTTGGGAGATCATCAACCGCCCTCCCGATTTTTCGGTGTGAGGGCTGATTACAACAGAGAACCCAAATTCGACCGCATCTGCAGGGGGATCAAACCGGGTGTGTGGAATTTCGGAGAGATTTATGCGCCGCTGTCCTTTTCGAAAAAGCTCAGCCAAGGTCGTCCCATCAAAAAAATAGGCACGCCCGTGATGCTGATTGTCGAATCGTGCTCCGACCAAGACATCGGGCAAACCGTCCCCGTCGGCATCCTTGATATCGATTTCGTGCCCAAACCACGCGCCAGCATCACCGTCGAACGAAATCTCTAAAATTCGACGAGCATCGATTACACCTCGAGCGACATCGGAAGAAAGGATGAATACGCTGCCCCGTCCTTCGTTTGTCTTGTACGCTGTCCACGCAACCTCGGCTCCGTAAGCAACAGATGGCGCGCGCAATGCACACGCAAGAGAGTATCCAAAAAATGTGTCGTGGTCATAGGCGGCTGGAATTATTTGATGCTGGTGCACGCGCCAATTTTCAGGGAGTAATTCAATCGACCTGAAACGATACCGCAAAAGCTTGCCCGAGGTCATGAACTTCGAGTCTGCACCGCGAAGAGACTTCGCCGAGGCCAACTCATTCGGCCTGTTGTGGTGAACTAAAAAAACAACAATGCCCGCCAAAACCACAAGACATGAAAGTATGAATATTTTTGTCCGTAGAAGCATCGAATTTACCTCGCAGATCACACAATCTCCACAGCTGGCTAGGACAATTCCGCGCCAAAGATTGCGGACGAAATTATTAGCGCGAACGCAAAACCTTTCAATAGGAAACGGACTTGCCGCGATGGCTCAGGCCGCCTCGCCCCGAAAATCCGGCACCGCTTCGCGCAGCACGCGATAGATCGCTGTCCTGTCGTCCTTTGCAAGCGCAGATTCAAGCATGGCAATCCACGCACGAATCGTCGGCATCGGGGCGCTCACGGGACGCGCCGCGACCACACCCGGAATTCCAATCTCTGCGCTCGGCTCTTCGCGCGCGAACAGGATTTCGTGCAGCCGCTCGCCGGGCCGCATTCCGGTGAACGTGATGTCGATGTCGCGGCCCGGCTCCAATCCGGACAGCCGGATCATGCGTTCGGCAAGATCGACGATCTTGACCGGGCGGCCCATGTTGAGGACATAAACGGAAATATCCTTGCGCACCGCCGACATCGCATCGCTCGACGCCGTCATCACCAGATCGCAGGCTTCGCGGATCGTCATGAAATAGCGGACCATGTCCGGGTGCGTGACCGTCACCGGGCCGCCCGCTTCGATCTGCGCCTTGAATTTCGGAACGACAGAGCCGTTCGACGCAAGCACATTACCGAACCGAACGGCGATCAGCCGCATCGAGGACTTTTCGGACTTCTGCGCGAATTCCCCGTCGAGCGCCTGGCAATACATCTCTGCGAAGCGTTTGGTCGCGCCAAGCACCGACACCGGCTCGATCGCTTTGTCGGTCGAGATCATCACCATGCCGGCTGCACCGGCCGCCACCGCCGCATCGGCCACATTGACCGAGCCGAACACATTGGTTTTCAGACCTTCATCCCAATCGCGCTCGAGCAATGGCACATGCTTCAGCGCGGCGGCATGGAACACGATGTCGGGCTTGAAATCCGCCATCAGGCGGAAGATGCGTTCGCGGTCGCGAATATCGGCAATGCGGCCTTCGATACTGCAATTGGATTTCTTCGCTGCGAGCGTTTCGAGAACCTGATGCAGCGATGGTTCGGAATTCTCGATGATGAGCAGGCGCGACGCACCAAAATTGACAACGCGGTCGCAAATTTCAGCGCCAATCGAACCGCCCCCGCCGGTCACGACGATGGAGCGTCCTCCAAGGAATTGTTCGAGCCTTCGATAGTCGATGGTCACGCTCGGGCGCAGCAAAAGATCCTCGACATTGACCGGCGCGAGCCGCAGCGCCTCGCCACCTTCCTCAAGCGAGGGAAGCCTGCTGGTGACAAGGCGAAGCCTGCGCGCCTGCATCAGGATCGTTTCGGGCTTCGCATCCGGATCCAACGCCGACGGCGTCAGGACGACCCGCATAATCGCGGTGCCGCGCGCCGCAAAGTCATTAACCGCGCTTTCGAGCGCATCGAAACCGCCGAGAACTGGCGTGCCGCGAATGGACTGACCGCGATCCGCCGACGATGGAGACAAAATGCCCACGGGCCGGATTTTTGTCACCGCACCATTCTCGACGGCGCGCAATAGAACTTCAGCGTCGGCAGCGCGGCCCAGGATAAGCGTCGGTACCGTATCCGCCGATGTCCGCGCATGATGCATCGTGCGCGTATAACGGAAATAACGATAGGCAATGCGTCCGGCCCCGAGGAAGAACATCTGCAGGAACCAGTAGAGAACGATCGTGGTCTTTCCGAAAAAGAAGGCACCCAGCACGTTCGGCGCGACGAGGATGTAATCGAGCACGAGCAGCGAGACCGTGAGGACGCTCGATGCCTTTACGATGTTGAACAGATCCGGCAGCGACGCGAAGCGCCACTTCGCCCGATAAAGATCGAATATCCAGTAAACGATACCGGCGTAGATGGCGAAGGCCGGCAGAAACCAGTAAAGGCCGTCCAGTCTCGTCTCAAGGCCCTGCCCTTCGAAGCGAATATAAAAGCTCGCAAGAATGGCCACGACCGTTGCCAAGAGATCGTGGGCGATGACCAACATTCTGCGTGACGTGAATTGCTGGAGCGAGAATGGCATTCGCAGTCCCGAAAAGCTTGATTTCTAATGGTCATAACGGCGTTCGAGCGAGGGCGCCAGCCCGCCGGAGATAAGTGTGCATCGCCCTTGATCAGATAAGTTCAGACACGCGCGCTAGCCTTAGCTTTTACCGCGCCGGTATTTGCGCAAACGAACACCGGCGCCACCGCCGTTTTCTTCAATGAATTCGGCGCCTGCTTTTTCAAGTGCCTGTTTAATTACTGCGATCGTTTCGGGCGTAAGTCTTCGTCTGCCTCTTTCAAAGTCGACAATTGTCGAAAGGCCAAGCCCAGCAGCCTGTGAAAGCTCTGGCTGCGTCAAGTCTAACAGGGCACGGGCACCCCGGCATTGGGCGGGCGTCATTGAATCAACATTTTATGTTGACTAGAGCTTGACTAATCGTTACCAACATAAAATGTTGAATACAAAAAACCGGAGGCGATCAAATGGTGCATAGCAAAAAGGCTCCCTTGAAGATTGACCGGAAACGTTATCTCGGCGGATCGGACGCACGCGTGGTTATGGGACAAAACCAAAGCGATCTTTTACGACTTTGGCAAGAAAAACGCGGTGAAGTTGAAGCAGCGGATTTGTCAGGAGCCTTAATTGTCCAACTTGGAAGCGTGACCGAAGATCTTAATCGCACTTGGTATGAGCGGCAAAGCGGCCAAGCGATCAAAGACGTTCAAAAACATTTCATACATCCAGTTTTGCGCTGGATGGGAGCAACTGTTGACGGTGTCATTGCTTCAAACGACGCAGTCTTCGAAGCAAAATTCATGCTCCCTTGGTCGTTCTCTGAAGAGGGCGCCGTGCAAAAACACATGGCTCAACTTCAGCACAACATGTGGGTGACAAATTCCAAACTGTCGGTCCTCTCGATCATCACGGGCGGCGGCAAATGGATTGAAATCCACATTCCGGCCGACCCAATATACCAGCATCTCCTTCTTACAGCGGAGAAAAAATTCTGGCGCTGCGTCGAAACCGGCGAATCTCCTCGGCTGTTCGGAATAGAGCCTCCACGGCCGGCCATCAAACCGGTACGGATTGTGGACATGGATGCCTCGAATTCATGGGCCGAATTCGCCGCGCTTTTTAGGACGACACGCCCTGCTTTTCTTGATCACGAACGCGCCAAGGGAGAGCTTAAGGCTCTGTTTCCGAGCGACGCTAAGGAGGCGATTGGCCATGGCATCCGCGCCAAGCGGTCCGCCTCGGGGGCAGTCACCTTCGACGTTTTGGAGGTGGAGCATTCCTCATGACAACGACAAGTGCATCCGTCGGAGCACTGGCTGAAGCTTTGGCGAAGGCGCAAATCGAACTCATAAACCCGGAACGGTCCTTGGTTGGAAAGATTGAACGGACCGGTTCGCAATCGTCGCAATCGCAAACCTTCCGCTATGCGTCACTCGCAAGCGGCCTAGAGATCATACGAAAGATTCTGGGCAAGCATGGCCTCGCCATCGTGCAGACCACGCTGATTGATCGGGCGTGCGGCTTGGTCAACCTGCAAACCATGATCACTCATGCGTCCGGTGAATGGATCGTTTCCGAGTGGCCCGTTTGTTCAATCGCGGACCGGGCCACACCACGCAGAATGGGCGCGGCTCTAACTTATGCCCGTCGTTACGCACTGTTTACACTTGTCGGAATAGCGGGCGAGGACGATCTCGACGCACCGGACCTCAACACCACGGAAGCACTTAATGGAAACGCTCTCCCGACAAAGATCGAAAAGGCGAGCGTGAAGACGTTAAATAGGGATTCCACAAGTGTTGTCGATGCGGGCACATCGGCGGTCTTGCTGAATGACTTGATGAATCAATTATTGGATTGTGCGTTTCGCAACGACATGACCGCCGCTGCCACGCTGATCCTAAAGCAGCGCCACCGCCTCACTGCCGACGATGCGCAAATTCTACAGCATGCCTTCGAGAAGGAACTAACGGGGCGACGGAACAGAGTGCCTGACATTCCATTGGCCCCCAATGCAATTTCGGACACGCCGACCCAGCTTCCCACCACCATCGACAAGAGCGTCCTTACGATTTCCGCGCCGAAGCGGTTTCGTGACAAAGGTCATCTGAAGTTCGTGGCTTCACACCCTTGTCTCGTATGTGGACGACGACCTGCTGATGCTCATCACTTGAAGTTCACACAACCGCGCGCGCTGGGGCGCAAGGTCAGCGACGAATGGACCGTACCCTTGTGTCGAACTCATCATCGTGAATTGCACCGATCAGCCAGCGAACCGGCGTGGTGGCAGAAATCGCGTATCGAACCCCAAACAATCGCTCGTCAGCTTTGGGTGCAATCACGAAATCGCACCGAAAAGGGGAACTGAAAACTCCGTGCAAACGTGTTTGATCTTAGGGCACCGGAGACATGAGAATATTCTGAAATCCCTATGTTTGACGCCGTTAAATATCTATACTTCCCGGCATCCGTCCCGCATCATTGCAGCCATTGAGGGAGCTTTTATGACTGCGACAATGTCGAAGGCGCTTTCCATCTTGGCCACGTTGGGAACATCGGTGTTCCTGATGTTTGCGATACCGCACTCCCCAGCGAAGGCTCAATACTGCGGCGTAGGCCCCGCCGGTCCAATCCCGCCCGGTGGATACTGGCATTACGGCCGGTTCTACGATTGCAGCCCCGGCCGCGTACGAGGTGGTGGGGGTCGCGGCGATTATGGTTGCGGCTTCGGCCCAGCGGGGGCCATTCCACCAGGGGGCTATTGGCACTACGGCACATTCTATGGGTGCAATGCGGCGCCACAGCGAGGCAGCGGAGGCGGTTATGGATGCGGCGTCGGTCCGGCAGGTCCCATTCCTCCGGGAGGATACTGGCACTATGGGCGCCTTTATGCTTGCCCAAGGTAGTGAAGGGTTCAGAGTTCCATCGATCGCAGATGGCCGCCCCAATTGGCGGTCATTTTCGTTAGAGGAGTCGGCAACCATTTCAAATTGTATCGAACTTAGTAACCAACGCGCTCGAAGATAATTGCAATTTCTCGGTCCACACATCATCTTTTTCGGACCGTATTTGAGACAGCGATTGTCATCCACCATAGTGACATCGCTTCTCACGTATGAAGGCTTGGACTGAAAATGTCGGCGAGTTCCTTGGCAGCACCCCGCCAGGAACGATCGAGGCAGAGCCGCTCGATACACCCTCGAGCTGCATCAGACGAGCATAAATAAGGTCCGCCTCGGGTGGATCGATAAGTACCGAACAGCAAGCGTTTCTCTCTCTATTTGAGAAACGCGGGTTTCGGCGGAGCAGAACGCTCGCGAAACTTTCATCAGAAGATCAACCGGCTCTATCATTTGATAGCGCCTGCGTTGGCCCGAGGAACGTGCAGAGAGCGCGCGTCTCTGCTCGCTCGCGCCGACGACCAGCATGTGGAACATTAGATGCATAATCTGAAAAGATCCGACTTTGCTGCTTCTAAATGCCCCGAATTCTTCAACCAACCGGCCATCTTAAGCAGCGAAAGTGTGGAGGAATACAACTCGCTCCTTACGGAGGTTCTGGACTATATCGACCCTCAGAACATCATCGAGCGGATGCTGGTGGAAGATATCGTTGCTTTCGCTCGAGATATCCGATTCTACAACCGCGAAAAGATCGCAGGAATCGATCGCAAGTATCGAAGCACCAAGGAAATCACGCTTAAACGAAAGGCCATCGATACCGAACTCAAGGAGAAGCAAGCCGACGATGTTCAGCGAATGGCGGAGGGTGTCAGCCTAACCAAAGCCCTGGCTGAACGACTTCAGCTTGTTCATGAGACCGTCGACGACATTGACGGACTCTTGACGCTACCTACGCCCGGGAACCACTCAGCCGCTCTTGAAGGTAGTATTCTCTACCACGAAAGGCTGGACAGACTTCTCAGCACAGCGATAGCACGGCGGAACGACGCTTTAAAAATGATCGGCCTTTGCCACGAGCTAATTCGCCCGAGAGCGCGTTACATTATCGAGCAGCTTAGCCGTCAAAGCGACTCTGAACAGCTTGCCTCGCCGGAGCCGTAAGTGACATGGCTTCCGAAAGGAAAATTCAGGCCAGTCGCATCAATGGCAGAAAAAGCCGGGGACCGCGCACCTCATCGGGGAAAGCGCGGTCCAGCCGCAATGCATCTCGTCATGGCTTGGCTACCATCAGCTACCAGAATCCGGTCCATCACTCAGACATCGAGCGGATGGCCCGGGCCATCTGCGGGTCGGATAAAAACGACCTGCTATTCGAGCAAGCGCTTATCATCGCCGAAACTCAATTGATCTTGAACAGCACTCGTCTGGAACGAGTATTCTCGATTGAGCGATGCCAGGCAGGTGCGATTGCTCTGTCTACTCCGCTTCGAAAGAGGCTCGCGCTTGCGAAGATACGCCTGAACGAGAGCAAGGCGGCATTCGAAGAGGCTGTCCTGCTGTGCGAAAAGTACCAGGTGCCGTTGGACGGTATGAAGGCTGCATTCGATGAGCGGCATGAATCTATCATCATCGAACCCGCCGGCAGATCTCCATTGCGCGAAATGGAAATTATAGACGCAGTGCTGTCTGCACTGTCCGATCTCGATCGTATCGAGCGATACGAAAGGCGAGCGTGGTCGCGTCGAAAACGAGCGATCAAAACATTCTTGAAAATTAAACGTGCTGCTGAAATTCACTTATCCGAAACGACGGATATTCACGTTGAAGCCTCGCCCTCGCCATGAGAGCCATTTAACCCATTAACTTTTCGTTAACCATAGTGAGGCCCAGCACTGATTTTTGGCAGAACGAACCCAACACAAGAAGGCCGCGTTTCAACGTGAAGCAAGCGCTTGATCGACCGCCAATAACACAACGTTGAGCGGCATTTCATCGAGGCAACGGCTATAGCTGCCAAGGTTTCGCTCGCAGCCCTCAAGCTGACATGGGACGCATGGCATGTTGTGCTGAATGAGCCAGACATTGTTGCGGCGCTGGACGATCCCAGATTTCGCCCAATTTTGTTTCAGGCCCGCCTTCGGCCACGGCCCCCACAACACAGGATCGGTCGGCCCGTAGAGCGCGACTGTGGGGCAGCCCGTCGCTGCGGCAAGGTGGGTGACCGATGTGTCCGGTCCAACGTAAATTTCCGCCCCGGCAATCAGCTCCGCAAGCTCACGCCAATCGAGCTTGCCGTCCTTCCTGACGACGACTCCGTTTTCGCTACCCCAAACATCATCCAGATAGCGGCGTTCATTCTCGGCCGGCCCGCCGGTTGCAAACACCTGCAAGCCTCGTTGCAAAAGCGCTGCTGCAAGCGAACGCCAGCCATCGGCCGTCCATTGCTTGTAACGAAACATCGGCGCGGCGTGCACGACCGCGTAGGCTCCGGACACCACCGGCTTCTGAGAAGGCGGTTCTGGCAATACGACTTCGGCTATTGGCGCGATACCAATTGCTTGCGCCAGCGCAAGCATCTGCGGAACGCGGTGCAGGCGTTGCCCGGCGGGAATAGATCGATCCAATGCAAACGCTTTAATTTTCCCGCTGAGCCTTTGCTCGACGGGCGCAATCCGGATATGGCCCGCGACGATTGCAAAGAACGTTGGACGGTCCCCGGCCTGCGCCGAGATGGCGAGAGCGTATCGGCGCCACAGCCGCATCGCGAGCGCAAGGCTTTGCAGCGCGCCCGGACGCTGCGGCATCGTCACGATGTTTTCAATGTCGGGATTGCCGTGAAGAATGCCGGCTGTGTCCGCGTAAACCAGCACGTCGATCCGCGCATCCGGCCATGCGCGCTTGAGGCTGCGTATCAGCGGCGTGGTCAGCAACACATCGCCCAGCCGCTGCAGCACGACGACCAGAATGCACGCCGAGGGCGGAAGATCGATGAGCATCAACGGCCGCCGCGCCGCTTTTTCGACGCGGAAATCGGCGAACCGCGAGATTGCGCCAGCACAGCACCGCCTGCGATTCCCACGCCGAACGCATAAATCCAGCCATGCGTGAAATCGAACAGATGCGTATTGAACAAAGATCCGACGATATTCTGCGCAACCACCGCGAGGCCCGCGAACCCGGCTACTCCATGCGCGCGAACGAACACCGCGAAATGCGCTATCCACATCGCCCAAAGCAGGATCGCCCCGGCAAGGCCCAGTTGAATTGCAACCGCAAAGGTCTGGTTGTGCGGATTGTCCGTGACCTCGAACGTCGTCCCAGTCTTGTCGATTGCCGCGCGCTGGTACATTTCGCGGATCGACCCGGTGCCGTGCCCGATAAGTGGAGCGTCGCGAACAATGGCAAGACCTTTCGACCAGAAGTCGATGCGGTCGCCTGCGGATGTTCTCGTCCCGGCAGAACGGAATTGCTGAATCTCGGTCGGCAGGCTCGAAAGCCGTTCGCGCATGAGCGGGGATAGAAACCAGACTGCGATGACGGCGCCAATGCCTGCGACGACCATCGCGGCGCGAATTTTACCGGTGCATCGAGTCACGACAATAAGCGCAAGCAACGCGGGCAAGGTCACCAGCGCCGTGCGGCTCGTGGCAACATAAAAAATGTTCGAAAGGAATAATACGCCAAGCAGCGCGAAGGCTGCGGCCAATGGCCATCGCCCTTCTTTTGCGCGCTGGAGCGCCAGATACAAAGCACCAAATGCCGCGAGCGTGAACTCCGCGCTTTGCGCGATGTAATCTTTGACGGGCACACCGAGGGATTTTGTTGTGCTCCACACCATTGATGGCACCGCCGCAATGAAAAAGGAAACGGCAAGCAAGGCCGTGGCCGACGCCAGATATGCGCCCAGGGGCCAGAGGCCGCGTTCCGACGTTCGAAACTGCGCGAACAGCAGAGGAATAACCAAAAGCTTGAGAAAGGATTCAACGCCGCGCCATCGGTCAACGAACGTAACGTCGGCCCAGAGCATGCCAAGCCCACCGAGCACGACCAAGGCAACCGGAAGCCCGCCCGCCGGAGTCATGATCTCGCGGCGCAAAGCCTGCCAATCAAGCGACGGGACGAGTGCGACCAACCACAGACCAACCGTGATGCTCGTTCCAGAACTCGACCAAGGCAGTGTTATCGCAACGGCGACTGCTAGATAATCCGCCGCGCGTGCCCAAGCGGCGCGGTCGAAACGAATTGCGCTGACCGCAGTCATGATGTGCCCGACATTGCAGAGAGCCCGGCGCGAGCGCGAGACTTTTCCCCGGCGACGACACCGCCAAGAAGACGGTCGTTATTTTCAAGGCGCGACCGGTCCGCTTCCCGGTGCCACAGATGAATGACTCCCGTGGCGAAGATGCCGTGTTTGCGCCGCACGCCGGCGTGAATGAGGCGCACTAGCAGATCGGAATCCTCTCGCCCCCAACCATCGTACTCCGCGTCGAAACCATCGACGCGATCGAGGTCGCGCCGCCAGATTGCGAGATTGCATGAACGCGCGCCGCGCCACGTCTTCGGTTGCATCTTGCGGAGCGCGCCAAGCGGAAGCGGCAACAGAGGCGCGAGTCGATTGACACCGCCCTTAAACCGATGCCCGATCCAGCCTGACAACGACCAGCATTCGGGTTGCAAGGATTCGCCCAGTACCTGCGCAGTCAATTCCTTCGACAGAAGCAGCCGGTTTCCGGTTACGAACCAGCCCGGCTCGGCCAATCGCCGATGTGCTGCGACGAAGTCCGGGCGCACGATGCAATCGCCATCGAGAAATATGCAATATGCACCCGACGATTTCAGCACCGCCAGATTGCGAATGCGCGCCGCGCGAAATCCCTTGTCTTCGTGCCACACATGTTGAAGCGGAAAGCCGATCTTGGTCTTCCATCGCTCGACCAGCGCAGCAGTTGACGAGGCCGACCCGTCATCGGCAACAACGATCTCGAAGTCACGGTCGCGCTGGCGCGACAGCGAACGCAGCACGGCGTCGAGCGCATCTTCGCGATTGTAGGTCGTGACGATCACCGAGATGCGGTCAGCCACGTCGGCGCCCCGCGATCCACGCTTTCATGTAGCGATAATATGTGCCTTCGGCATTCGCGACCGCGAGCAGGAAACCCTCTCGCCCATCAAGGAAGCCCGCACGCAAAATATACGTGCGAAGAAACGACCATAGCCCGCGCCAGATGCCGGTCATGAACCAGACGCGCCGCCCCGATGCCACGAGCTTCTCTGCTCCTGCCGTCGAGTAACGATCCATGCGCGACAACGCATTTTCGAGGCGCTCCACGGGATCGTGCGTCAGTGCTTCGGAAAGACGCTGGATGCGCCCCTCGCAAATGACCCGTTCATGCACGACGTCGTCGGAGAAGCGCGCATTCGCGCGCCGGAAGAGGCGCAGCACATAATCCGGGTACCAGCCGGAATGGCGCATCTGGCGACCGCAGAATGTCGACAGGCGCGGGATTTCATAGCCGTCGGCAACACCGCTCGCGATCGCGGCTTTGATTTCGTCGGCAAGCGCCGGCGTTACCCTCTCATCTGCGTCGATCGACAAAACCCATTCGCCCGCAGCGAGAGATAGGGCGAAATTCTTCTGCACTCCAAACCCTTTCCACTCGTGCGACGAGACGCGCGCACCCGCACGTTCGGCAAGCTGCATCGTGTTGTCGCTGCTCCCGCCGTCCACGACAACGCGCTCATCGCAGAACGCGAGGCTCGCAAGGCACGCCTCGATATTGCGCGCCTCGTTCTTCGCAATCACGATGGCGGAAAGCCGCGGCATCAGCGCCCAGACGATCTGCCGGCAAGGCCAAACCGAATCCGGTCGCGCAGCCGGCGCTTGAGGTCACGCAGTTTGCGAAATGGCAAAGCGAGATAATATTTCCGCAAAATCTCGTATCGGCCGCGCAGACTCAATCCCGGCGCGCTGCCGCGGGGAACATACCAGCCGTTCAGGCCGGTGCGCCGCATCAGCGAATAGCCGCGCGCGCGCAAGAAATTATGCTTGTCGATGCTGGTGACGTGGTCCTCAAGCAGGATCAGGCGAGGATTCCAGCGCGAAAAGTCAAAGCCGCGCAGCACATCGAGTTCGTGTCCTTCGACGTCGATCGACAGAAGGTCGATCGGCTGCGGAGCGCGCGCCTCGGCCAAAACTTCGTCAAGCGTGCGAACGGGAACGTCAATACCATGTTCGGCCTGCACCCCCGTCACCATCAGATTGGGCGTGAAAGAGGAAAACGCGCCGGCGACATGCAGGTGCATCATCGTGCCAGAGCGATCCGGCGATGAACAGGCGACGGAAAACACTTTCGCCTTGCGCTCGCGGCGCAACCTCTCCGCAAGATCGGGCTGCGGCTCGATCAGAATTCCGGTCCAGCCTGCGCGCTCAAGATGAAACGATTGGGATTCGACCTGCGGATCGTTCGCACCCACTTCGACGAAAAATCCGCCGCCGCGCGATCCAAAAAATTCGCGTACCAGTCCCTGTTCCTGGTCCGGTGGGAGAATTGCGCGCACGCTGGCCCCGACGTCAGCGCTGAAGGGCGGTTTTCGACCGCTTCACGATGTCGGTCGTGGAATGCCCTGCCGCGAGCTGCACCAGCACGACTTCGCCGCCATGCGCCTCGACGAATTCATGCCCGACAACCGTTTCACGTTTGTAGTCGGCACCCTTCACCAGCACATTCGGAATGACACGCTCAATCAGCTTCAGCGGCGTGTCCTCGTCGAAAATCACCACGAGATCGACCGCTTCGAGAGCAGCGATCACATCCGAACGCGCTTGCTGCGGCTGCAATGGACGGCCTTCGCCCTTGAGCCGCACCACCGAAGCATCGCTATTCAGGCCCACCACCAAACGATCGCAGGCAGCACGCGCCTCGCGCAGCAACTTGACGTGTCCGGGATGCAGAAGATCGAAGCAGCCATTGGTGAAGCCGATCCGAAGGCCGCGCTTGCGCCAGCCTGCAAGTCTTTCCTCAAGTTGCGCTGCGTCCGAAACGATCTTGTCCTCGGGCGCGAGTGTCGCCGCAGGCAAAATGCTGTGGCGCAATTCGTCGAGCGAAACGGTCGCAGTACCCAGCTTGCTCACCGCCACCGCAGCGGCCGCATTCGCAACGCGCATCGCAGGTTCAAGACCGGCTTTCGCCGCAAGCATCGCCGCCATCACGGCAACCACCGTGTCGCCAGCGCCTGAGACATCGCGCATTCGCACAGGGTGCGCCGGAATATGGATCGGTTCGGCACCCTCGCTCACGAGCGTCATGCCGTCTTCGCCGAGCGTTGCAAGCACGGCCTGCGTTCCGGCAAGAGCGCGCAATTCCTGCGCGGCATCTACAATGTCAGAAGCGTCCAACAGCTTGCGCCACACGGCGTCGGATAATTCCTTTTTGTTGGGCGTCACCACGGTCGCGCCGCGATAAACGGAAAAATCGCTGATCTTGGGATCGACCACCGAAGGTTTTCCTGCTTTGCCCGCAGCATCGAGCAGCGTGCGAATAACGCGCGGCGTGAGAACACCCTTGGCATAGTCGGACAGAACGAGCGCGCCTGCCTTGGACAGGGCTGCCAGCGCCTGTTCGATCAGCGCCTGCTCGCGCAGGTCGTCGAGCGCCTTGGCCTGTTCCCAGTCGGCGCGCAAAAGATGCGTGGAATGTTGCTCGGAAACGAAGCGGACCTTGCGCGTCGTCGGCCGCGAGACATCGAGCACGAGTGAAGGTTCTATTCCCTTTTCGGCGGACAGCGCCGCGCGCAGAGTCCGGCCAGCCTCATCGTCGCCGACTGTGCCGACGAGAATACAGCGCGCGCCAATGGCTGCGATGTTGCGCGCAACATTGCCTGCGCCCCCGACAGCAATTTCGCTGCGCTTGACCGCGATCACGGGCGCAGGCGCTTCCGGTGAAATGCGCGCAACTTCGCCATACACGAATTCATCGAGCATGATGTCGCCGACGCAAAGCACCGTCTGGTGCTTCAGCCCGGATAGTTCATTTTCGAAATCCAGCATCGGTTGTGTCCGGCGCCTAGCGGTAACGGTCGGCGTGATCGAGGTAGCCGCTCACATAGCGCGATACGGCCTCTTCCAGCGTCGTGAAGCCGCCATTGTACCCCGCCTTGCGCAATTTCTCGACCTCGCTTTGGGTGAAATACTGGTATTTGTCGCGGATCGTCTCCGGCATATCGACAAATTCGATGTTCGGCTCGCGCCCGAGCGCCTTGAACATCGCAAGCATCATGTCGCGAAAGCTGCGCGCCTGGCCGGTTCCGACATTGAACAGGCCGGACACCTTTGGCGTGTCCAGCAGCCAGCGCGTGACTGCTACAACGTCATCCACATAGATGAAATCGCGCCGCTGGTCGCCATCGGCGATCCCTTGCTTGTGCGACTTGAACAGGCGCACCGGCTTTCCCGCTTTGGCCTCGTCGAACACGCGGCAGACGACGCTCGCCATTTTGTCCTTGTGATACTCATTCGGGCCGAACACGTTGAAGAATTTCAAACCCGCCCATTGCGGCGGCAGTTTCTGCTTTTTCACCGCACGGTCGATTACGGCCTGATCGAACAAATGCTTGCTCCAGCCATAAAGGTTGAGCGGGCGAAGCTGGCGCAGCGCGTCGGGGGATTCGTCGTCGCGAAAGCCGTGCTCGCCGTCGCCATAGGTCGCGGCGGACGAAGCGTAGATGAACGGCGTGCGGGTTTCGGTGCACCAGTCGAGCAGCCGGAGTGACGTCCTGAAGTTCGTTTCAATGATCTCGTCGCCATCCGACGCCGTGGTGTCGGAATTCGCGCCAAAATGGATCACCGCGTCGAGCTTCCGGCCGTCGAGCCAGGCCATCAAATCCTGCGGCGGCACCACGTCGGCAAGCTGGCGTTTGGCAAGATTACGCCAGCGCTCATCGCGGCCCAGCCGGTCGCAGACCACGACATCGCTCTGGCCCCTTTCGTTCAGGCCTGCGACGACATTGGACCCGATAAATCCGGCTCCGCCGGTGACCAGCATCATTACTCAAACAACCCCAACGCGCCCGCCCAAGGCCTTCCTTTGCCCCACTCCCCAAGCCCGTGCAACGCCGGGAATGGCCCTGATTACGGGCAGGATGGACAGGAGCCGCCGCGCGGGCTACCGCGAGGCGTTAACGGGCCTTTTTCGGGTTCCGTGCGGTTAACCTTGTCCCGTGATGGCCGACCCCAAAGCCCCCGACAGCCCGATCCTGATCGTCCCGTATATGTGGATCGGCGATTTCGTGCGCGGCCATTCGGTCGTGAAGGTCCTGCGCGAACGATGGCCCGGCCGGCCAATCGACATGCTCACTACATCGCTGTGTGCGCCGCTCATCGACTACATGCCGGGCGTACGCAAAGGCATCGAGTGGAACCTGCCGCGCCGCCGCCTGCCGCTTGGGCAATATCTCGCGCTCGCGCGCAGACTGCGCGAGGAGAATTACGGCACAGCATTCGTCATGCTGCGCACATGGAAATCGGCGCTCGCTCCATTCCTCGCGGGCATCCCTGAACGTGTCGGTTTTGCAGGCGAAGTGCGTTTCGGGCTTTTGAACGATGTGCGGTTCGGGGAATACGCGCTCGAGCGGATGATCGACCGCTGCGGGGTTCTGGCGTTGCCGAAGGGCGCAACGCCACCCGCCGAATGGCCGCTGCCGGAACTGGTGGTGCCGGATTCCCAAATCTCAGACTGGCGAAAGCGCAACGGCCTGACCGACAACACCCGCCCCGTGGTTGCGCTGTGTCCCGGCGCGGTCGGGCGCGGCAAGCGATGGCCGGCCGAACGGTTCGGCGAACTCGCAGCGCATCTGACGAAGCAAGGCGTTGCGGTCTGGGTGCTCGGCGGGCCGAACGAAACAATTTATGCAAAACGAATCGTCGAGATGGGTGGCGCGTTGGCGCGCGATCTGACCGGAAACGATCTGCGCAATGCCATCCTCGCGCTCGGCACTGTCAACGCCGCCGTGTCGAACGATTCCGGATTGATGCATGTCGCGGCCGCCAGCGGCACACCGACCATCGGCCTGTTCGGGCCGACCTCGCCGCGCCTGTGGGCGCCGCTCAATCCGCTGGCCGCAACCATCGAGCCAGAGCATCCGGACCCCTGCCCGATCTGCGGCAAGAACGGATGCGGGGACGTGCGCCACCGCAGCACAGGCGACATTGCGCTTGCGCGCGTAACGGACGCCGTTAACCGCACGCTTGCGGTACGATGACCGCATTCTTCACCCCGTCTTGCGCCCCCCGGCGCCGGGCGATAGAGGGAGCGCGGCGGGCCGATCCGCCGGGAGCCGCCTGATGATCGATCTGCGCGCCACCATCGGAGCCTTTTTCGAGCGTTCACGCACGGCGTTCGATCACGCGGCGAAAGACGAAGCGCTGCTTGCCGCTGTCACCCGTTGCGCCGAACTCATCGCGGACGCCTTTCGCCGTGGCGACAAGCTTCTGATCGCGGGCAATGGCGGCAGCGCGGCCGACGCCCAGCACATCGCTGCGGAATTTCTCTGCCGCTACAAACTCGACCGCGCGGCTCTTCCCGCGATTGCGCTCACCACCGACACATCGAACCTTACCGCCATCGGCAACGATCTGGGCTTCGATCAGATTTTCGAGCGTCAGGTGCGCGGCCTTGGGCGAAAGGGCGATATCTTCATCGGCATCACCACATCGGGCCGCTCACCCAACATCATCACTGCACTGAAAGCCGCGCGCGAGATGGGCCTGACCACCATCGGCTTCACCGGCATTCCGGGAAAGGCGATGAGCGCGCTTTGCGATGTGACGGTGATTTCGCCATCGGATGAAACCGCGCTGATCCAGCAAATCCACATCACCGCGGCGCACGCGATTTGCGAAGTGGTGGAGCGGCAGCTTTTCCCCGCCGCCATCAAAAGCTGACATGGCGGACCGCCGCCCCGCGGCTTTTCTCGACCGCGACGGCGTGCTGATCGCCGATGTCGGCTATATCGGCAGCATCGACCGCGTGCGCTGGCTGAAGGGGGTCGCGCCTGCGATCCGAAGCCTCAACAAAACTCATCACGTCTTTATCGTCTCGAACCAGTCGGGAATTGCGCGCGGGCTATTTACCGAAAGCGACGTGGACACGTTGCATCGCTGGATGCGGGATGAGCTGTCGCGCGACGGCGCGCGCATCGACGACATTCGATATTGCCCGCATCACGCCGAAGCTGTGCTTCCGGCGTTTCGCCGCGATTGCGAATGCCGAAAGCCGAAGCCCGGCATGATCCTCGACCTGATGCGGGTTTGGCCTGTGGATGTTTCACGCAGCTTCCTGATTGGCGACCGGCCATCCGATCTTGAAGCAGCACAAGCCGCCGCTATCGCAGGCTTTCATATGCAGGGCGACGATCTCGCCGCTGCGGTTGGGGAATGTCTCGCCGCAATGGCTACGCGCTGATCAGGCGGACAGGACTTCGCGCACGGCCTTTTCGACTGCGGCGACCGAAGGCGGATTGTTCTTGCCCCCAAGAATGACCATCGGACCCGCGCTGACCGGGCCGGTCAGGCCGGGTTCGCTCGCGGTAAAAATCGCAACCAGAGGCACGCGGAAGGCCGCCGCGAGATGGATCAGGCCGGTATCGACTCCGACGGCAAAGGACGCGCCCGCGACCAGTTGCGCGACTTCATCGAGCGGTCGGCGCTGCGGCACCTCGCCATCCAGAGCGCGCGCAAGACGCTCGCTGCGCGCCTGTTCTTTCGATTCACCCCACGGCAGCACGATGCGGGCGCCGAGATCGGACAATCGCTGGCCGAGCGCGATCCAGTCTGCTTCCGGCCATTCTTTTTCGGGCCGCGCGGTTGCGTGCAGAAACAATCCATATCGCTGTCCGGGCGCCGCAACGCGCATCGCCGCAAGACCATAATCCGGTGCGCCTACGGGCGTGTAACCAAGCGCAAGCGCCGTAAGCTGACGATTGCGCTCGATGGCATGCAGATCGCGCGATACTTTATGGCGCACCTGATAAAGGCGTGACGCGGTCTTTTCCTTGATGCTTTGGGCGTCGTAACCGTGGCGCTCGCCCTGGGCGATCCGCGCAATCAGCGCCGACTTCATCAGCCCTTGCGTGTCGATCACCGCGTCGTAGCGGCGCATCCGCAACTTTTCGGCAAAGCTCTTGGCCTCGTCCCATGTGCCGGGATTGATGAAGGCGCGACGCCAGCGCCGCGCACCAACCGCGATCACCGCGGGCGACGCCTTATGCAGGCGTACGAGCGGGGCATACGCCTCCTCCACCGCCCATGTGAAACGGGCGTCCGGGCGCAGCTTTTGCGCTTCGGTCAGCGCCGGCATGTGATGGATCACATCGCCCAGCGAAGACGTCTTGATGAAGAGGATTTCGGACATGCCTCGATAACTAAAATTGTTCGGATGTCTTATAGGCGCCGTTAATCATAGCCGCCACGCACTTCGCAGTGAAATAGAGCCTTCACACTCGTCCGCTAGCCTTTGTGACACAGGGGAATCGCGATGACGATCTTGGTGACGGGCGGTTGCGGCTATATCGGCAGCCATCTGGTGCATGAACTTGCCGACGCTGGCGAGTCCATTGTCGTGCTGGACGACCTTTCGACCGGCTTTCGCGCGGCCCTGCCGCGCCTTGTTCCACTCGTGGTCGGCAGCGTCGGGGATTCCAGCCTCGTGGCCGCGCTGATCGAGGAATACAAAGTCGACGCCATCGTGCATTTCGCGGCCTCGATCGTGGTCCCGGATTCGGTGCGCGATCCGCTCGGCTATTACCGCAACAACACCGCCAACACCCGCAGCTTGCTCGAAAGCGCGGTGAAATCCGGCGTCGGACGTTTCATTTTCTCGTCGACCGCGGCGGTCTATGGCAATCCCGAAATTGTGCCGGTGTCCGAGGACAACCCGCTCGCGCCGGTGTCGCCTTATGGCACTTCGAAACTGATGAGCGAATGGATGCTGCGCGATACCGCAGCAGCGCATGGTCTAAATTACGTGGTGCTGCGCTATTTCAATGTCGCAGGCGCGGACCCGAAGCTTCGCACCGGCCAGTCAACGGCGGGCGCTACTCATCTCATCAAGGTTGCAGTTGAAACCGCTCTCGGCGCGCGGCCTGCGATGAATGTCTACGGCAAGGATTATCCGACGCCGGACGGCACCTGCGTGCGCGACTACATCCATGTCAGCGATCTTGCTGCCGCGCATTCGGCGGCGTTGCGTTATCTGCGCGATGGCGGAGCGACCGCGACATTTAACTGCGGCTACGGACGCGGCTATTCGGTTCTCGAAGTGATCGAGACGGTGAAGCGCGTGAGCGGCCGGCAATTCCCCGTGACTTTCGCCGAGCGCCGCGCGGGCGATCCGGCTGCAATCGTTGCGGATTCATCGCGGCTGCAAGCGGCGCTGAAATGGAAGCCTAAATACGCAGAACTCGAAACGATTGTCGCTCATGCGCTCGCCTGGGAAGAGAAACTCCAGAGCGATCGCCAGCGCATCACGGCGTAGTTTTCCAAGCCTTTCCAATATCGTTGGCGGCCGGACAGCCTCTCGTTTCACGGGAAACTATTCCTATTCCGCGCCGATGGCCGGCCGAATAAGTGTCCGAACCGCCAGTTCCTCTGGCGCGAAGCGGGCTTTTCCTGCCGGATTCGGGCGGCTTCTGAGACACCGTGGATTCTTGCCGTGGCACGCGGCTGCTGCCCGGCCGCAGGGGTTGAAAAAGCCCACCGGGACGGGCAAGGAAGGCCACTGGCGTCTGCTGCAATGCGGGACGCCACACCTCACCACCATACCGGGGCATCATGCAGGCAGCATCGACGGATCATGAGAGCGCGTTCGCGCTGGTCCGCCGCCTGGTCACCGAATATGGCTTCGCGCGGTGGAAATCCTACGCGGTCGCGTTCGTCCTCATGGCAATCGGCGCCGGGTGCACGGCGCTCCCCGCCTACCTCATCAGCCACGTCATCAACGAGGCCTATTTCAACCGCAACCTGACAGCGATCGTGACGCTTGCGGGCGCGACTGTGGTGCTGTTCGCGCTCAAGGGTGCGGTGACTTACGGCTCGACGCTAATCCTCGCAAAAATCAGCAACGCCATCATCGCGCAGAACCAGCGCAAGCTGTTCGCCAATATGCTGGCGCAGAATTTAAGCTTCTTCGCCGACCGCCACTCGTCGGAATTCGCAGCGCGCGTGTCGGCAGGCGTTGCTGCGACCACGCAGGTGCTGAACCTCGTCATCACCGCCATCGGCCGCGATCTGCTCACGCTGATCGGACTGATCGCCGTGATGGTGGTGCAGGACCCGTTCCTGTCGTTCCTGACATTGATCGTCTTTCCGCCCGCGATGATCTTCCTTCGCAAGATGATCCGCCGCGTGCGCCAGATCGCGAAGATGCAATATACCGGCGGCACGCGCATTCTCGAAACCATGCAGGAAACGCTGCAGGGCATCCGCATTGTCAAGGCGTTCACGCTGGAACAGACAATGCAAAAGCGTTTCGATCAGAACGTCGCCGACGTCGAGCATGAAGCCAACAATTTCGCGCGCGTCGCGGGGCGTTCCAGCCCGATCATGGAATCGCTCGGCGGCATCGCGGTCGCGATGGGCATTATCTACGGCGGCTACGCGACCATCGTGAACGGGGCCACGCCCGGCGCATTTTTCTCCTTCATGACGGCGTTCCTTCTGGCCAATGAGCCAGCCAAACGCCTCGCCCGGCTTAATCTCGATCTGAACAATGCACTCGCCGCCGTACGCGTCCTGTTCGAGGTGATCGACCACCCGCAGAGCGAACCGGATGAATCCGGCAAGCCAACCCTCGCCATCGGCAAGGCGCAGGTTGAATTCCGCGATGTCGAATTTTCCTATCGCGCAGGCGAGCCGATCCTGCACGCGCTCTCTCTCAGCGCGGAGGCTGGACAGGTCACTGCGCTGGTCGGCCCATCGGGCGGCGGGAAATCCACCATTCTCAACCTGATCCTGCGGCTTTACGAAGCACAGTCCGGCAGCATCACCGTTGACGGTCAGGACATTTCGAAAGTGTCGCGCCAGTCCTTGCGCCAGCAGATCGGCTATGTCGGTCAGGACGTGTTCCTGTTCCGCGGCTCGATCCGCGAAAATATCGCGTTCGGAAAATCCGGCGCGACCGAAGAGGAAATCATCGCCGCGGCCAAGGCCGCGCACGCGCACGACTTCATCACCATGTTCCCGGACGGCTACAACACGCCGGTCGGCGAACACGGACTGAAGCTGTCCGGCGGACAGCGCCAGCGCGTTGCGGTGGCGCGCGCGCTGATCAAGGACGCAAAACTGATCCTGCTCGATGAAGCGACCGCAGCACTCGATTCAGAATCCGAACGGCAGGTGCAGGACGCCATCGCGCACCTGATGCAAGGGCGCACGACGCTCGTGATCGCGCACCGCCTGCATACGGTCGCGCATGCCGACCGCATCTATGTGCTGGAAGGCGGCGAAGTGACCGAGTCCGGCAAGCACGAAGAGCTTCTCCGCAAGGGCGGGCGCTACGCCTCGTTCTACCGGCTGCAATTGCAAAACGAAGAACCGCGCGACCCGCGCCCGGCGATCGCGTCCGCCTGATATTCAGGCGCTGGCGCGCACAAGCTTTTTCCTCCTGAAGGGCCGTGCTAAAAGATGAGCGCCCTTCCCTGATCCCTCTCCAGACATCGTGAGCCCATGACCGACTTTGTCATCACGCCGCCGAAGCAAGCCGCTATCCCCGTGAAGGGCACGAAAACCTTTTTCCCGGTGCGCCGCATCTGGTGCGTGGGCCGC
This sequence comes from Pseudorhodoplanes sinuspersici, assembly GCA_945862935.1. Taxonomy (GTDB): domain Bacteria; phylum Pseudomonadota; class Alphaproteobacteria; order Rhizobiales; family Xanthobacteraceae; genus Pseudorhodoplanes; species Pseudorhodoplanes sinuspersici_A. The sequence goes on from CAMBBO010000001.1 coordinate 28,195, forward strand.
AACTACGTCGAGCATATTCGCGAGATGGGGCAGGACGAGCGCAAGCCGCCGTTCTTCTTTGCAAAGCCCGCCGACGCCATCGTGGCCGACGGCGGCGTTGTGCCTTACCCCTCGCTGACCAACGATCTTCATCATGAGGTCGAAATGGTGGTGGCGCTCAAGGCTGGCGGCATTCGCATCAAGCCGGAAGCAGCACTCGACCTGATCTGGGGTTATGGCGTCGGCATCGATCTGACCCGCCGCGATTTGCAGATCGCCTCGCGCAAGCAAGAGCGCCCGTGGGAAATCGGCAAGGCGTTCGATGGCTCGGCTCCGTGCAGCGATCTTGTACCGGCCTCGCAGATTGGCCATCCGAACAGGGGCCGCATCTATCTGAAGGTCAACGGCGAGGTGAAGCAGGACGGCGACCTCGAACAGATGATCTGGAACGTACCGGAGACGATTTCGAAGTTGTCCGAGATGGTCGCGCTGGAAGCCGGCGACATCATCATGACCGGCACGCCCGCGGGCGTGAGCGCGCTGAAAGCTGGCGACGTACTGGAATGCGAGTGCGCGGGCGTCGGCACGCTGAAAGTGACGATTGGCAAGGCGCTGTAAAGGCGGCGATAGCGGGCGCAAACCATGACCGGCAACGCCCCCGAACTCTACATTGTCATTCCGGCCTTCAACGAGCGCGACAATGTCGCGCCGCTGGTCACAAAATTGCGTGCTCTGCTCGGCGATACATCGTGGGAAGCAATTTTCGTCGACGACGATTCACCGGACGAAACTTGGGCCGCGGTGAAGGCCATCGGCGAGAGCGACCCGCGCATCCGCTGCATCCGCAGGGTCGGACGGCGCGGACTATCGGGCGCGTGTCTCGAAGGCATTCTCGCAAGCGGCGCGCAATTCGTTGCGGTGATGGATGCAGACCTGCAACACGACGAGACGTTGCTGACCGCGATGCGAGACAAGTTGCGTGCGGGCGAGACCGATCTCGTGGTGGCCTCGCGCTATATCGAGGGGAAGACCGCCGACGGCTTTTCCCGCGTGCGCGCGACCGGGAGTGCTACCGCCACACGGATCGCGCAGAAATTTCTGCGCATCGATCTCAGCGACCCGATGACCGGTTTTTTCATGATCCGGCGACAGATCGTCGAAGGCATCGCCTCGCAGCTCTCGACGCAAGGATTCAAGATCCTGCTCGACATCGTGGTGACCGCCGGTCCGCTTCGGATCGCCGAAATTCCCTATACGTTTCGCGAGCGCCAGCACGGCGAGAGCAAGCTCGATGCCGGCGTCGCGCTGGAATTTCTCGGCCTCGTGCTGGCGAAGGTGTCCAACGACGTTGTGTCGCTGCGTTTCATCTTTTTTTGCATCGTCGGCGTGATCGGGCTTGGCGTGCATGCGGTGGCGCTCGCGCTCGCGCATTATACGTTTGCTGCGAGCTTCAACGCGGCGCAGCTATTCGCAACCGCCGTTGCGATTGCGAGCAATTTCTTCATCAACAACACGCTGACCTATAGCGACCGCCGCCTGTCCGGTACGCGGCTCGTCACCGGACTGGCTCGTTTTTATCTCGTGGCCGCCGTCGGTGCGATTGCCAATATCGGCACCGCGAACTGGCTGTTCGGCAACCAGCAGGTCTGGTGGGTCGCCGGCATGGCGGGCGGCCTGATGGGCGTGATCTGGAATTACGTGATCGCGTCGCTGTTCGTGTGGCGAACGCGCTAGCCAACTATTTTTGGAATGCCGCAAATTCAAACAGTTTGTGTCGTTTAAGCTGACTTTCAATTGTGGCCAGCACATCACCCTTGGAGCGTGCCTTAATCCCGTGCACCAAAATTTGGTCGGTTGCCCTGTCAATTTCCGCCAAACTTAGCGAAGCCAAACCTGACTTCTCGAAATTCCTAAACAGGTCTTCGCCGAAATTCCGGACGCGATGGATCAGTGCGTCAGCCGCAGCCGTGTCCGTTGGAATATGGAATGCAATGATGATTGTCTTTGCCAATCACATCACCGCGCCGACCTGCCACGGCACGAACTCAAGATCGCCGTAGCCGAGATCTTCCGACTTGGTGTGCTCGCCCGAAGCGACGCGCAGCACATGCTCGAAAATCTCCTGGCCCTTCTCTTCGACACTGACGCCGTCGAGAATGTCACCGCAGTTAATGTCCATGTCGTCGATCATGTGCGTATAGACGCTGGAATTGGTGGCGAGCTTGATCGAGGGCGTCGGCTTGCAGCCGAAGGCCGAACCGCGGCCGGTGGTGAAGCACATGACGTTACAGCCGCCCGCGACCTGCCCCGTGGCGCCGACCGGGTCGTAGCCCGGCGTATCCATGAAGACGAAGCCCTTGTCCTTGATCGGCTCGGCGTATTCGTAAACCGCGCGCAAGGTGGTCGATCCACCCTTCGCGGCAGCACCCAGCGACTTTTCCAAAATGGTGGTGAGGCCGCCAGCCTTGTTGCCGGGCGACGGATTGTTGTTCATCTCGCCGCCGAGCTTGGAGGTGTAATCCTCCCACCACTTGATGCGCGAGGCGAGCTTCTCGCCGACCGCGCGGTTCATCGCGCGGCGCGTGAGCAGATGTTCGGCGCCGTAGATTTCCGGCGTCTCAGCAAGTACGCCCGTGCCACCGTGCTTCACCAGTTCGTCGACCGCGGCACCAAGAGCTGCGTTCGCGGTGATGCCGGAATAGCCATCCGAACCGCCGCATTGAAGTGCAAGCGTCACATCGGACGCCGGCCGCGTTTCGCGCTTGGCCTTCGCTGCAATCGGCAGCATCGCCTTGATGCGCTCTACGCCCTGCTGCACGGTTTTCCTCGTGCCACCGACCGCCTGAATCGTCATGGTCTGGAATTGATCGCCCTCGACCAGATTGTATTCGTCCTTCATGCGGTCGATCTGGAACACCTCGCAACCGAGGCCCACCATCAGCGCGGCACCCAGATTCGGGTGGGTCGCGTAGCCCCATTGCGTGCGGCGCAGAAGCTCGAAGCCCTCGCCATAAGCCGCCATGCCGCAGCCGGAGCCGTGCACGAACGGCACGACGCCGTCGATGTCGGGGTAATCGTTCAGAATGCCGGAGCGATTGACTTCTTCCGCGATGAATTTTGCAGCCGACGCCGAACAATTCACCGACGTGAGAATGCCGATGTAATTGCGCGTTCCCACTTTGCCGTTTTCGCGCATATAACCTTCGAAGGTCGCGCGCATTTCGGGCGGCAGCATCTCGTCGTTCTTTGCACCTTCCGCGAATTTATAGTCGCGCGTGAAATCGTGCAGCGTGACGTTGTGCTCGTGCACCCATTGGCCGGGCTCAATCGGCTTTGACGCAAAGCCGATGATCTGGCCGAATTTCTTCACAGCCTGGTCCTGCGCGATGGCGACAATCGCCATCTTATGCCCGCGCGGCACGCGCTCCTGCGCGGACACGTTGGCCGCTTGCGCGCCCGGCATGATCTGATCGACCGCGACCACGACATTATCGTCGGGCGAGAGGCGGATGACGCGGGGAGATGACATGTTTGCGGAAGACATGGCTTTGACCTTTTAACCGGCGCGCGATGGCGCTTTCAGGGTCTGCAAGGCCGCGTAAGTGCGGTTCCAGACCGGGCTGATGAGAACCTCGTTCATACATATCGTGGGCGGGAGCTTGGCGATATAGACGATCAGGTCGGCCATATGTTCGGGCTGAATCATGGCGTCGCGCTGTTCCTGCGTCACCGGAATGGGCCGATTATTGAGAATTGGCGTCGCTACCTCGCCGGGGCACAGCACCGACGAGCGGATGCCGTTGATGAATTCCTCGGCATTGATCATGTGGCTCATCGCGACCTGCCCGTGCTTTGCCGCGACATAAGCGGGTCCCGCCAGCGGGCTGACATAGCGGCCCGACCATGAGGCGGTATGAATCAGCACGCCATCCTTCTGCGGACGCATGATGTCGAGCGCAGCCTTGGCGCAATAAAACGCCGACGTAAGATTGGAGTCGATCACATGCTCGATGCGCTCGGCGTTGAGCCGCTCCCAGCTTCGTTCGGCGACGTTGTCGCCCGCATTGTTCACGAGAATGTCGAGACGGCCAAATTCGGCTTTGATCCGCGCTGCGATCTTTTCCGGCCCTTCCGGGTGACGCAGATCGCCCGGCGCGACCATTGCCTTGCCGCCCGCTTTGGTCACCCGTTCCGCGACCGACTGTAACGGCTCAGGTCGCCGCCCGGTGAGAGCGACCGTGACGCCTTCGCGCGCAAGCGCAAGGGCCGCGGCTTCACCGATGCCGGTCCCCGCGCCCGTCACCCAGGCGATTTTCCCTTTAAGGCTCATGATTTTTCTTCCACATGCAACGATGCGCGATAGCGGCTCGCGCAGCAAATATCTCTATTTGATGATGGATGGCCGGGACAGGCCCGGCAACAAGCAAAACAGCATGCGCGCTCCGCGCATGCTGTCCGCCGCCGAAATCCTACAGAACCTTGCCCGACGAATTATCGATCAGGTGCATGTGGTCGAGCTGGATCGCCATCTTCAGCGGCGATCCGGTTTTCGCGCCGGAATTCGGATCGACACGGGCGCAGACTTCCGCGCCATTGACGGTGAAGAACACCATCGTCTCGTGCCCCATCGGCTCGACCACTTCAATGGCCGCGTCAAACTGGGCGACGTTCTTGGTTCCGTTCGGATGCGCGTCGGTCAGATGTTCGGGGCGAATGCCGAAGGTCAAATCCTTGCCGGCGAAAGCCTTGTAGCGCGCGACACGCTCGGCAGGGATTGCGAAGGACACCTTGTCGAGGCGCATTGTCAGGCCATCACCCGCAGCTTCGAGCTTGCACGGAATGAAATTCATCGCTGGCGAGCCGATGAAGCCTGCGACGAAACGGGTCGCCGGCGAATGATAGAGGAAGTTCGGCGCGCCGATCTGTTCGATGATGCCCTTGTTCATCACCACCACGCGGTCGGCGAGCGTCATCGCTTCGACCTGATCGTGGGTGACGTACACCGTGGTTGTCTTTACTTTTTGGTGGACGCGCTTGATTTCGGTGCGCATCTGCACGCGCAGCTTGGCGTCGAGGTTCGAGAGCGGCTCGTCGAACAGGAACACCTTCGGGTTGCGGACGATCGCGCGGCCCATGGCGACGCGCTGGCGCTGGCCGCCGGAAAGCTGGCGCGGCTTGCGCTCAAGCAGATCCTCGATATCGAGGATGCGGGCGGCTTCGGCCACGCGGCGCTTGATCTCTTCCTTGGGAAATTTCTTCAGCCGCAGGCCGAACGACATGTTCTCGTAAACGGTCATGTGCGGATAAAGCGCGTAATTCTGGAACACCATCGCCATGTCGCGGTCTTTCGGCGGCACGTCGTTGACAACGTCACCGTCCACCGAAATCTCGCCGTCGGAAATTTCCTCCAGCCCCGCGATCATGCGAAGCGTCGTCGACTTGCCGCAGCCAGATGGGCCGACCAGCACGACGAATTCGGAATCCGCGATGTCGAGGTCGATCCCATGCACCACCTGGATCGACTCGTAACGCTTCACAACCTTACGCAACGAAACCTGCGCCATGACGTCCCCTTATCCTTTCGTGGCGCCGGCCGTCAGGCCCGCGATGTAGTAATCCATCAGGAAGGCGTAGATCACGAGCGGCGGCAGCGCGCCGAGAAGCGCGCCCGTCATGATCTGACCCCAGTTGAACACGTCGCCCTTGATCAGCGAGGTGATGATGCCGACCGGCAGCACGAGCTGGTCGGCCGATGTTGTGAGCGCGAGCGGATAAAGAAACTGCGCCCAGCTCACGGTGAAGGCGAAGATGGTCGCGGCGATCAGACCCGGCAGCGCGACCGGAATGAATACGCGCAAGAGGATCTGGCGATAATTCGCGCCGTCCATCAGGGCCGCTTCATCCAGCTCTTTCGGGATCGAGGCGAAATAGCCAATCAGAATCCAAGTGCAGAACGGCACCGTCAGCGTCGGATAAACGAGCAGCAGACAATACCATTTGTTGAGAAGCTGGATTCCGGTCCACTCGTTGAACACCGCGAACATTTTGAACAGCGGAATGAACAGAAGCGAATCCGGCACGAGATAAGTCAGGAACACGCCGGTCGCGAGTGCGGTGGAGCCCCAGAAGCGCATGCGTGCGAGCGCGAAGGCTGCAGGGATCGAGATCAGCATCGTGACGGTGACGACGCAGATCGAGACCATCGCAGAATTGCGGAAATAGATCAGGTATTGCGACGATCCGAGCAGCTCTTTGTAGTTCGACAAGGTCGGGTGATAGACCCACCACGGCGACGTCGCCGCCGAAATCTCCGCGCTGCTCTTCAGCGAGGTGATGATCATGTAGATCGGCGGCGTGAGAAAGAAGATCGCGAACAATACGAGGAAGAAATAGGACCAGCGCAACGCCCATTGGCGATCGCGGCTCATCGAGCCGTAGCGCGGGCGCGTCGCGCTACCCCGTTTTGCTTCGTAGGTCTCGGCGGTTGTCGCGGTCATGCTTCATTCCCCCGCCTGTGAATGTCGCGCAGGATAAACACCGCACAGACGGCGAGGATCGGGAACATGAACAGCGACACGGTCGCGCCAAGAGGAATGTCGCCCGACTGTATGCCGACCCAGAACGCCCATGTCGCGAACACATGGGTTTTGTCGATCGGTCCGCCTGCGGTGAGAATTCTCACGATGTCGAAATTCGCGAATGTGACGATCAGCGAGAACAGCACGGTGATGGAAATGATGTTGCGCATCATCGGCAGCGTGACGAACCAGATGCGCTGCCACCAATTCGCGCCGTCGATTGCGGCCGCTTCATAAAGCTGTTCCGGCACCGATTTCAGCGAAGCCAGATACATGATGAGGAAGAACGGCGCGCCGTACCACACGTTGACGAGGATGACGGAGAAGCGCGCCCAATAGGCGTCGCCGGTCCACGGAATAGGCCCGATGCCGACGAACGACAAAAGCCAGTTGAACGCCGAATAAGACGGATCGAACAGCCACAGCCAGGCAAGCGTCGACATCGCGGGCGGGATCACCCACGGCACGAGCAGCATGCCGCGCCATTTGCGCTGGCCTTTATTCGGAATGTTGTGAACGAAATGCGCGACGATGAAGCCGATCAGCGCCTTGAACACCACCGCGGTGATCGCGAAGATGCAGGATTGCTGAACGACCAGCCAGAATGTCTCGCGCTTGAACAGAAACGCAAAATTGCCGAAGCCGACAAAGCGCGTCATCGACTTGTTCAGCGTCGCCAGATGCAGCGAATAGCCAAACGGGTAAAGCACCATCACCGACAACAGGATCAGGAGCGGCAGCGCCATCAGGAACGCGATGGTCGATTTCCGCTCCATCATCTTGCGGAAGCCGGAACGCTTGCGCGTCGGCGTTACGTATTTGTGCCCCGTCATCACCGCGTCGGCCACTCGACACCTCGCTTGCGATTTATCTGCCAGAGCGCACGCCCGGCGATCCACATGTGATGGTTCGGACCTGCTTTCCGGCCGCAATCCGGTCCGAGGAATTGCGGATGTTCACGCCTTAAAGCGAAACCGCGCCGCGCTGCTTGAACAGCGCGACGCGGTGATAGCTTTAGGTCCGCATGAACCCTTCGACTTCGCTCTCGGCCCAGGCAAGGGTCTTTTCCATCGCCTCACCCTGCATGTGGCGAACGATCATCTTCGTCATGATCGCCTGGCTGTAGATCTGCTGCGCGATCTTCGGCGGAGCCGGGAACGCGGCCATCGACAGCGTCTGATGGTTGTGCGGGTTCGGGTAATGATAGAGCGTGCCCTTCGGCGGGCCTTCCTCGGCCCACGTCTTGAAGGTCGTGAAGCTTTCGAACGACGGCAGATCGTAGCCGCCGGAGGCAGCAACGAAGCTTTCCACCGCATCCTTCTGCGACAAAGCCGTCAGCAGGCTCTTCGCCGCCGGGACGTTCTTCGAGAAGTTCCAGATGCCCCAGAAGTAAGGCAGGAACGGCGCGAAGCGGCCCTTAGGACCGGAGGGGAAGCCGTGCGTCCAGCACTGCTCGGCAACCTGCGGCGCATCGCGCTTGGCAACGGCCCATGCGCTCGGCGGGTTCATGATCATCGAGGCCTTGCCCGAAACCAGGAACTTGTTGTTGGAGGCGTCATCCCATGCCGGCGCGTCGGCCGGATAGAACTTCGCAACCTTCACGCAGTATTCGAGCGCCTGACGCACCGCGTCTGACTTCACGGTGATGTTGCTCTTCGCATCGACGAGATGCGCGCCAAATGCCTGGAAGAACGCACCGGCGGTGTCGGTGGAGTCGGTCGTCTGGCCAAGGCCGACGCCGAACGGATTGCCGCCCTTGGCGCACGCTTCCGCAGCTTTCAGGTAAGCATCCATGTTCCATGCATCCGCCTTGGGAGCGGAGCCGGCTGGATACATCGCCTGCACGTCGATACCGGCATGCTTCTTCATCAGGTCCATGCGCGAGCACGGGCCTTTGATCTGGCTGCCGATGGTCGCAGGAACCGCGAGCCACTTGCCGTCCGACTTGCCGAGATACTGAACGGTCTGGTTCACGGCGCCGTTCTGCTTGATCAGCGGCTCCATGACGTCGTCGAGCGGGACGAGCTTTTCCTTGTAGGCCTGCGGCCACCAGGACGGGAACGCGAAGATGTCGTGGCCCGATCCCGCTTGCGCTTCCGCAGCGATGGTCAGGATGTTCTTGTCGCCCTGCGACGGAATATAATCGATTGTGACTTCGACCTTTTCCTTCTCCGCCCATTTCTGGACGACTTCGGTCGAAGCCTTGTTGGCGCCGGGAACCCAGTGATCCCAGAAACCGATCGAGAGCTTGCCGGCGGCATGTGCGCCCCGGATATACGGCGCTGCAATAATTGCAGCACCGGCCAGAGCCGATGTTTTCATCAACTCGCGTCGCGAGATTCCACGCTTCATTGTAGGACCTCCCTGAATGGCCGAGCGTTATCCCCAGCCTTGAATTATTATTAGGTTATACAAGAAATGGTCTGGACGCATGTGTCAACTGCGCCCCTCGCATGGGAATCTCAAATTTATCTCTTGCTTGTGAGAATTTTACGCGGCGGCGATACGACTTCGCACTGCAAAATTGAAATCACGCGCCCCGCGCGGCGCGAATAATTTCAAAATCCGGCAGCGCGGAGTGCGTGCGCGTCAGCGATAAAGATATTTCGGCACTGCGAGCGTCAGCTCGGGGAAAACCGTGATCAGCACAAGCACCGCCAGCAACGGAATGAGAAACGGTGCGACTGCCTTCACTGTCCTGTCGAACGGAATGTTTGCAACGCGCGCAAGCACGAACAGCACAATGCCGACCGGCGGAGTCAAAAGCCCAATCATAAGATTGAGCACCATGATGACGCCGAACTGAACAGGATCGATCCCGGCCTTGAGGATCACCGGCAGCAGCACCGGCACAAGAATGCTGATCGCCGCGATCGTTTCCATGAAGCATCCGACGATCAGCAGAAGAATGTTGATCATGAACAGGATGATGAGCGGATCATTCGACACCGACAGCAGCGCCATCGTGACCTGCTCGGTCACGCGCGTCGTGGTCAGAACCCATCCGAACAACGAGGCAGCGCCGACGATCATCAGCACGGCCGCCGTCGTCTCGATGGTGTCCATCGAGATCTTGTAAAACTGCTTCACCGACAGCGAACGATAGAGGATGAAGCCGAGAACAATCGCCCAGGCGCAAGCTGCAATCGCGGCCTCAGTCGGCGTGAACCAGCCGAACGTCATTCCGCCGATGATGATGCCCGGCGTCATCAGCGCCGGTACCGCACGAACGAACGTGCGTCCGAGCACATCCCAGCGGAAAATCTGATCGCGCCCGATGCCGTGGCGGTGGGCGTACCATGCGACGTGCACCATCATGAACCCGGCCATCAAGAAGCCCGGCACGAAGCCCGCGGCGAAAAGCTGACCGATTGAGGTATTCGCCATCACGCCGAAAATAACCATCGGCAAAGAAGGCGGAATGATCGGCCCAAGCGTCGATGAGGCGGCCGTAATGCCGACGGCGAAATTCGTATCGTAGCCGTGATCGCGCATCGCCTTGATTTCGATCGTGCCAAGACCACCGGCATCGGCGACCGCAGTGCCCGACATGCCCGCAAAAATCACCGAGCCGACGACATTGACGTGACCAAGTCCGCCATGCATCCAGCCGACGCCAGCAACCGCGAAATCATAGATGCGGTTGGTGATGCCCGCTGAATTCATCAGGTTACCGGCGAGAATGAAAAACGGGACCGCGAGAAGCGGAAAGCTGTCGATGCCGCCGGCTATACGATGCAGGATGACGAAGTCAGGAATACCCGCAATGAAGTGCGTGTACAGCAGCGATGAACCGGCGAGCGCGATGAAGATCGGCACGCCGCTCAGCAGAACGACAAAGAAAACTACGAAAAGAAAAGTCATGGACGCCGCCCCGCTTCGTCAGTCGATGATGATGCCTTCGCCGATCGTTTTCTGATCGTTGCGCCAGCCGTCGCGTGCGCCGCGCCAGTAATTCTGCAACTGCCGGAACAGCATCAGGAAACAGCCGACCGAGATACCGATGTAAACGTAACTCATGGAGACATCGAACACGGTCATGCGCTGGATGCCCATGCGGTCGATAATCTCGATTGAGAAATAGGCGAGCAGCCCAATGAAGACGAGCTTGATCGTCTCAATCACGCCAAGCAGGACACGCCCGATCATGGGAGTGGACATGTGCAACAGCAGGTCGACTGCGATATGCGTTTTCTTTCGCACAACAATCGCCGAGCCGAGGAATGTGATCCACATCAGACCGTAACGCGCGACCTCCTCAGTCCAGGACAGGCTGTCGTTGAGAATGTAGCGCGTGAAAAACTGTAAAAAGACGATGATCGCGACCGCCCAGAACAATATGAACGCGAGCCAATCCTCGGGATGATGCTCGATGATTACCTCGGCGTCCTTCGCGACGATCAAAGGCGCCTCGTCCATCTTCTTGTGGGACGGCTTGGCGGTCTGCGGTGACTTGCTCATATCGTTGTCTCCGGAAGCGAACATGCTAGAGCAACAGAAGGATGGCGCGAGGCGTCGCGCAGTTTAGGATGGCGCGCAGCACCGGCAAGAGAGCAAACACCATGACAAAAATCACGCATGTCGAAATCCTGCAGGTGGATTTGCCGCCCAAGGTGAAGCGCACCGACGCGATCCAGTCGTTCATCACGCAGGAAACGCCGATGGTGAAGATTACCACCGACGACGGACTGACCGGCACCGGATATTCCTACACAATCGGAACCGGCGGCTCCTCGGTGATCGCGCTGATCAAGGATCATCTCGCGCCGCGCCTGATCGGGCGCGATCCGTTTCAGATCGAGGCGATCTGGAAGGACCTTTTCTTTTCGACCCACGCCACGGCGGTTGGCGCGATCACGAGCCTTGCTTTGTGCACGATCGACATGGCGCTGTGGGACATTCGCTGTCTCGCCGCGAAGCGTCCCTTGTGGAAGGAAGCTGGCGGTGCACAAACGTCCGTGCCGCTCTATTCCACCGAAGGCGGATGGCTGCATGTCGATACGCAAGCCATCGTTGACGACGCGCTGTCGGTGAAGGCGCAGGGGTTCGGCGGCACCAAGGTCAAGATCGGCCGTCCGCATGTCAGCGAGGACGTCGCGCGATTGACCGCCGTGCGCGAGGCGGTGGGGCCGGGCTTCGACATCATGACCGACGCCAATCAGGCATTCACGAATGCCGAGGCTGTCCGCCGCGCACATGCCTACGCGCCGCTCGACCTTGCGTGGTTCGAAGAGCCGCTTCCCGCCGAAGACATTGACGGCCATGTGCGGCTTGCGGAGTCCACGTCGATCCCGATTGCAGTTGGCGAGTCGCTCTACCACCCGAGCCACTTCCGGGAATATCTGCAGCGGCGCGCCTGCTCGATTGTGCAGGCGGACGTCGCGCGTATTGGCGGCATCACGCCATGGCTGAAGGTCGCGCATCTCGCCGAAACCTTCAACTGCGTGATCTGCCCGCATTTCCTGATGGAAATTCATGTCTCGCTTTGCGCCGCAGTGCCGAACGCGCCCTGGGTCGAATGGATTCCGCAGCTCGACGACATCACAACCAACCGCATGACGGTGACCGGCGGGAAAGCCGTGCCGCCATCGCAAGCGGGCGTCGGCATCGCCTGGGACTGGCAAGCCATCGCGAAACGGCAAGCCTTCACCCCTGTCATCGTAAAATGAAAAGCCGCGGCGATTTTTAGATCGCCGCGGCCAGTGAAGATTACTTCAGCGCCTGAAGCGCGTCGTATTCAGCCTGCGACCATCCTCCGCTGCCGTCGTTATGCAGCGGGAGCGCCGCCGCGCGGAACGCAGCGCGATCGACTTCAACGACAGTCTTGCCGAGCTTCTTGAACTCGTCGGCAAGCTTCTGCTCGGACGCGCGGATCTGGTCGGTCGCCTTGGCGGCCGCCTGGATCAGCACTTCATTGAAGACTTTCTTCTCGTCGTCGGAGAGCTTCGCCCAGACATGCGAGCCGACGATGGTGAGAAGCGACTCGGTGATGTGGCCGCTCAGCATGATGTGCGACTGCACTTCATAGAACTTCTTGGCCATGATGGTCGGCAGCGGATTTTCCTGTCCGTCCACCGTGCCCTGCTGAAGCGCGAGGTACACTTCGGCGAAGGCGATCGGAGTTGCGTTCGCACCGACTGACTTCGTGAACATGAGGAACAGCGGTGCCGGCGGCACGCGCAGCTTCATGCCCTTCATGTCTTCGGGCTTGGTGATCGCCTTGTTGGCGGTGACCATGCGCTGGCCGTAATAGGTGAGCGCGATCACTTTGTGCTTGGTCTTGTCCTCGTAACCCTTGGCGATGTCACGGAACACCTTGCTTTCGCGATAAGCCTTCCAGTGATCGAAATCGCGCAGCACGTACGGGGCGTTCGTGATTGCCATCGGCTTGTGGATCGAGCCGGCGAAAGCGACGCCGGTATAGATCATGTCTACAGTGCCAAGGCCGAGGCCTTCGTTGATCTGGTTTTCGTTGCCGAGCTGCGAAGCCGGGAAAACCTGAATTTCGTATTTGCCGTTGGTGCGCTTCTTGATCTCATCCGCCGCCCAGACGGCTTCGGTGTGATAGGGCTCCGACGTCTCGTAAACGTGGGCCCATTTCAGTTTGGTCTGCGCGCTTGCCGGGCCGGCAACGCCAAGCATGGCGATCGCAAACGTGGCACCGAGCGCAATACGGCTCGTCCAATTCAGCATGGTAGCCTCCCTGTGACCTGTTTTTTCACCGCTGCGACCTTCTGTCGGGCACATCACGGCGACCCTGCTTGAGCAGGGCCTCCCTTCTCGGCTAACATGTTACGATGGATTTACGCAAGAGTTCATACCGCTTCCTCCCCGCTCTCGATCGCGGCAAGCGCGGCGGCGCCGTTCAAAACATCCAGGACACGATCCGGGACGCGATCGTGCGCCTCGATCTTGCGCCGGGTGACTTCATCGACAAGGCGGCGTTGTGCGAACGGCTCGGCGTTTCGCGTTTTCCCGTGTCCGAGGCGCTCGGGCGGCTTGCCGACGAAGGACTGGTTGAAGTTTTGCCGCAGCGCGGCACGCGCGTGACCCGGATCGATCTTCCCGATTGCCGCGAGGCGATGTTCATTCGCTGCGCGCTGGAAAGCGACGGCTTGCGCGCGATTGCACCGCGCGCCGACGCAGCGTTGCTGGCGGAGCTTGACCAAATTCTGAGCGATCAGACCGACGCAATGAAACATGACGACCGCGCCCGCTTTCATGCCTGCGATCTTGCGCTGCACGACACACTTCTCAATTCCCTGCAATTCGAGCGGGTGAAGACGGCCGTGGTTGCCGCGCGGGCGAAGCTCGACCGCATGCGGCTGTTCATGTGTACGCCGGAACGGCAATCGGCCACGCTCGCCGAGCATCGCCGCATCGTGGAGGCGCTGAAGGCGCGCAACGCCAGCGAGGCCGGACTGGCGATGGAAGCCCATCTCGACATGGTGATGGAAGAACTCAGTGCCTTCTCGGCCGTCCGTCCGGACGCCTTCGAGGTTGAGGACAAGGATACCGCCGCAGCCTAGAAGCCCCGGCCACGTTGACCCGCCGGACCAAATCATTCAAATGATTCAGCGGTGCCGGGCCATTTTCCGGCGCTTTTTGCCCCGCCATTTGCGGGGTATTTGTTCAAGTCGTTGCCTTCACTGAATTTATTTCAAACTGGAACTCCGTTCTCTGTTCGCGCGTTGCTGCGGGAGATCGAGCTGGAGATTACCAATGGCCTTCGCGCGCACCATCCGTATCACCGACGCCGTGCCTTTCGGGGATGTCACCATCGTCCCGTCAGCCCTGACAGGCCGATCCGACGCGCACCTTGCTCATGCGATGGCAGCCGAACTCGTGTCATCCGACCCGGAAAGCGACGCCGATGCGCTGCGCCACCTGCGCCTTTCCTTTCCGGATTCCCCGCTCACCGTGCGGGTCGCGGCTCTGGCCGCAATGATGCGCCGCTGATCCGCTAGCTGCGAAATAACGCCTCGACTGCGGCCGCCGCGCTGAACAGCCGGCGGTCGTCGCCATTTCGGCCAAGCATCATGAGGCCGACCGGCAAACCGCCCTCTCGCGGCAGCGGTAGCGAGATCGCACACAGATCGAAGAAATTCCCGATTGCGGTGTTGCGAAGAAGCGCCAGATTGTTCGTGGCATAGCCCTCCGGCGACTGCACTTCGGACACGAGCGGCGCAACAATCGGCGTCGTCGGCATGATGAGCGCGTCGAGGCCGTCGAGCCGCTCGTGCATCGCGCGCACGAGACGCAAACGCTCCTGGATCACGCTGACGTATTCCGCAGCAGTCATGGTGGAGGCACGCTCGATCCGCGTGCGTACCATCTGATCAAGGTCTGCCCCGCGCCGCGCGATACGGTCGCGATGAATGCTGAGCGCCTCCGGCTGCGGCAGCCAGAGACGGCCGATGATCTGCGCCATCTCGTCGAGCAGGCCGATCTTTTCCTCGCTCACGCGGGCGCCGGCCTTTTCCAGCACAGCCAGCGCACTTTTCCAGCGCGCTGCGGTCGTCTCGTCGAGCTTTTCGATGGGGAATCCTGAGGCAATCCCAAGACGCATTCCCCGGATCGCAAATGGCACGATCGTGGCAGGCGTATCTCCCGCTATGACGGCGTCGGCGAACGCGCAGTCCGCAACGCTCTTTGCCATAGGGCCTACGGAATCGAGTGTGAAGGACAGAGGGAAGGCGCCATCGGTCGGTACGCGCTGCTTGCTCGGCTTCCATCCGGTGATGCCGCACAACGTCGCCGGGATGCGCGTCGAGCCGCCGGTATCGCTGCCGATGCCGATCTGACACATGCCATCCGCGATGGCGACGGCAGCGCCGCAGGACGAACCGCCGGGCACACGCGCGCGATCCGCCGGATTTCCCGGCGTGCCGAAATGCGGATTGAGGCCGAGCGCGGAGAAGGCAAACTCGGTCATATTGGTTTTCGCAACGATCACAGCGCCCGCCGCGCGAAGCCGCCGCACGATCGGCGCGTCGGCTTTGGCAGGCTTGCCTTCATCCGCCAGCACCTTCGAACCCGCGCGCGTCACCTCGCCTGCAACATCGAACAAATCCTTGATCGTAAAAATCACTCCATCGAGCGGACCGAGCGAGATGCCCGCCTTGGCCCGCGCATCGGCAGCATCAGCCGCGTTGCGGGCCGCGACGTCATACAGCGTCAGGCAGGCACGGCTCCCCTCGCCCTTCGGATCGGCGATGCGTGACAGGGATTGTTCGAGACGGTCGCGCGAGCACATGGCGGATTTCACTTGTGGGAGGAGCGGGCTGGCAGCTGTGGAGATTGTCACGAAGCTGTCATGTGTTGTCGAGTAGCGTTTCCGAATGGTCGAGTTGCGTCATATCCTCTACCTCTGCACCGGAAATTCCGCCCGCTCAATCATCGCCGAAGCGGTCACCAACCGTATCGGCCGTGGCCGAGTGCGCGCCTTCTCGGCCGGAAGCCGCCCCGCCGGGCGCGTCAATCCGCAAGCGCTGGAATTGCTGATCGACCTTGGCTACGCGACCGCGGACCTGCGCTCCAAAAGCTGGACCGAATTTTCCGAACCCGGTGCGCCCGCGATGGATCTTGTCGTGACACTCTGTGACGAGGCTGCGGGCGAATCCTGCCCCATTTGGCCCGGCCATCCGCTGACCGCGCATTGGGGCATTCCCGATCCTGCCGCTGCGAAGAATGCGCGCGCGATCCGTGCGGCACTCGCCGACGCGCATCGCGTGATCGAGACGCGCGTACATCGCCTGCTCGACCTGCCAATATCCGCGCTCGATCAAGCCGGACTTCGCCAGCACCTGAACAATATCGACGACGACCGCATGCTCATCGCGGCTTGGAGCCGCTAACCGCACCGACAAAAAAGGCGGCCGGTAAGGCCGCCTTTTCGTTCGTCGATTGTGAGACGCTCTTAGTTCGTCGCGGTGCCCGCCACGGTCTTTTCGAATTCGTCGAGCACGTCCTTGCCGACGCGCGCCGCAGCGTCGTCGTAGACCGGCTGCATCGCCTTTTTCAGCCCTGCCTTTTCCGCGGCGGTGAGCGTGACGATCTGGGTCTTGCCCGACTTCTTCATCTCCTCGAGCGCGTCCGCATTTTCCTTGCCGGCAATGCCGTTGCCGTAAGCGGTCGCCTCGGCCATCGCCTTTTCAAGCTGGCCGCGGATGTCGGCCGGCAGGCCGTCCCAGAACTTCTTGTTGGCCACGACCACGTAGCCGATATAGCCGTGATCGGAGACGGTCGTGTATTTCTGCACTTCGTGCATCTTCTGGGTGTACATGTTCGACGGCGTATTCTCCTGGCCATCGACCACGCCGGTTTGCAGCGCCTGATAGACTTCAGAGAACGCCATCACCTGCGGGATCGCGCCGAGCGCACGCATCTGCGCTTCGAGGATCTTCGAGGACTGGATGCGGAATTTCAGCCCCTTGAAATCGTCCGGCGTGCGCAGCGGCTTGTTGGCGGAAAATTCCTTAAAGCCGTTGTCCCAAAACGCGAGGCCAACCATGCCCTTGCTCTCAACCAGCTTGAGAAACTTCTTGCCGAGCGGCCCGTCGGTGACACGGCGCAACGCCTTGGTGTCCGGCAGCACGAACGGCAGATCGAACACTTCGTATTGCTTCACGCCAATCGGCCCGAATTTCGAATTGGACGGGGCGAGCATCTGCACCGCGCCAAGCTGCAGCGCCTCAAGTTCTTCCTTGTCCTTGTAGAGCTGCGAATTCGGATAGACCTCGATCGTCGCCTTGCCGTTGGTGTATTTCTCGGCGAGTTCCTTGAACTTCAGCGACGCCTTGCCTTTCGGTGTATCCGGGGCGACGACATGGCTGAATTTGATGACGATCGGCGACTGCGCGCCGGCGGGAACCGCGAGCGCGACCGCTGCGGCAAAAACGGACAGAACGGCTAGTTTTTTCATATTGTTCTCCTTGGATTGTTTTTCGCGGCGAAGCGCCAGCTATTGGCGGCAAACCTAGCGAATGAGGCCGTTGCGGGAAAGGGTTGTATAACGGCCCGTCGCATCATCGTGAACGGCGCCTGTTGCATTGCGGCATACACGCAATGAGTGCCTAGACCTTCATGAATTGAGCGAAGGGCCGCCCGCACACGCAAGCCCAGCCTTTCCCGTGGCGGGCAAAAGCAGCGCGAATTTTCGTTCGCCCCTGTTCGCTCAGGCGCGAGACGTCCCAGCGAGGCGAGAACAGCGTGCGCACATGGGGAAGCGCGAACGCGTCCTCGATGGAGCATTCCAGATTCATGGTGAGCAGCCCCATCGACGGGCAATCCGGATGCGTCGGTATCACCGCGATGGCGATGCGCGGCCCTTCCAGCGCTACATTCTGCAGAAAGCCAAGTTCAGTTGCGGACAATCCCGTTTGCGGTTCTATCGTTTCCGACGCAACGCGCGAAACAAGTTCGCGGGCAATGGCGAGGCCGATCCGTTTCGTTTGAACAGCCGGCGCTGGGCTCAATGTCCGAGCCCGCCTTTTTCTTCGATGAAGCGCGTCACCACGCCAACATCCCTGCCCTCGCGCAGATTGGTAAACACGAAGGGACGATCCTTGCGCATTCGTTTTGTATCGCGCTCCATCACTTCGAGCGAAGCGCCGACATAAGGCGCAAGATCGGTCTTGTTGATGACCAGCAAATCCGAACGCGTGATGCCCGGCCCGCCCTTGGAGGGGATTTTCTCACCCGCCGCGACGTCGATGACGTAGATCGTGAGATCGGCCAGTTCCGGCGAGAAGGTCGCGGCAAGATTGTCGCCGCCGGATTCGATCAACACCAGATCAAGATCGGGAAATTTCGCCTGCATGTCCGCGACCGCCGCAAGATTGATCGAGGCATCCTCGCGGATGGCGGTATGCGGGCAACCGCCAGTCTCCACGCCAGCAATACGATCGGGCGCGAGCGCGCCGGAACGCACGAGATATTCGGCATCCCATTTTGTGTAGATGTCGTTCGTGATCGCGGCGATCTGGTACTTGTCGCGCATCGCCTTGCACAGAGCATCCATCAGCGCGGTCTTGCCAGAGCCGACAGGGCCGCCGACACCGACGCGCAACGGACCGTTGGGATTTTTCATGGGTTAGCTCCGGAACAGGCGAGTGTATTGCGTCTCGTGCTTCATGCTTCCGATGTCGGCGCGCAAGGTGGCGCTGCCAAGATCGTCGAGCGAAGCTGCGAGGGCGCGCTGCGCGGTTTGCGCGATAATACCCTCCAGCGCCACGAGCACGCGCTGACCGTCTGTTTGTCCGAGCGGCACGAGACGCACGCCCGCCGAAATCCAGTTCGATACCAGCGCATGCAGATAGGCATGCAGCGCCATTTCGACCGGAATGCCGTGACCCCTGGCCGAAACCCCGACCGCGACCGGATACGCCACCGGCCCATCCCACGCATCGCGCAGCCTATCGAGCGCCGCGCAATGCCACGCGGCGCGGGTGGCTTCGATAAAAGCGCGGCCCTGCGCGGTCGTTTCCAGATGACGCTCTTTCGATGAGGCAAACGCTGC
This sequence comes from Pseudorhodoplanes sinuspersici, assembly GCA_945862935.1. Classification (GTDB taxonomy): domain Bacteria; phylum Pseudomonadota; class Alphaproteobacteria; order Rhizobiales; family Xanthobacteraceae; genus Pseudorhodoplanes; species Pseudorhodoplanes sinuspersici_A. The sequence goes on from CAMBBO010000001.1 coordinate 47,272, forward strand.
CGCAAGTTCGGCAATGTCGTGCAACGGCTTCTTGTCGCCATCGGCCGCGGCAAGATGGGAGTGCACGAAGAACACCGCGTCGCAAAATCCGGAGCCGTGTTCGAGCATGGCGGTAAGCCAGTCGCGTAACGTGCCGGCATCCTTGATGTCGCCCGCTTCGACCGCCCATTCGATGCCGCTGGAATAAGAGAACGCCCCGACCGGATAGGCCGGCGACAGCCACGCCATCAGTCGATAGAGGGCGGAAGATTCAGACACGCTCGGGACGGAACGCAGCGCCTCGGCGTTCTTTACTAAAGGGATGCTTTTGGCCTTCCGCGCCATCGTCAGTGATCGTGATGATGATGGCCGTGGGCATGATCGTGGCCGCAATGCTCGTCGTGCACATGATCGTGGTCATGATGTGCGGCGTCGTGCGAATGATCGTGTGCATGCGCTTCGTGATGATATGCACCGCGCTCGGGGCGGAACGGGCGATCCACGATCTTGGTCGCGGCCCCTAAGCCCCGCACCATCTCGACAAGGACATGGTCCTCCTCGATGTAGATCGCGCCTTCGGAAATCTCCGCCGCCGTATGGCGATTGCCGATATGCCACGCAAGGCGCAGAAGCCGCTCAGGACTTGCCGCCGTGATCTCGACCAGACGCTGCGGCGCAGCTTTCACCTGAACCAGACGTCCGTCCTCAAGCTTTAGCGCGTCACCGTCGTCGAGCACCGCGGCCTTTTCCAGATCGAGCAGGAAATCGAGACCGCCCTCGCCCTTCAGGGCCGCGCGGCGTTTGTGGCGGGCCTCGTGATCGAGCACGACGCGGTCAGCGACCTTGTCGGCCTTGACCGCAGCTTTGCGAACGATCGACGTGGCGCGCAGCATCCTACTTTATCTCGACATTGGCGGGCGTGATGATCTCGACCTTGCGCGAGGCGATCAGCGACGCGTTGGCCGCCCGCCACACCGCCATGTGCGGCATGTCGAAATGCTTGGTGAGGTCTTCGCGGGTCTTCCACTGCTCGACCACGCGCAGCGTGTCGGGCTCCGAAAGGCTGACATGCGACTGGTAGAGGATACAGCCCGGCTCGTTTTCGTTGGTGGCTTTCACGACGGCGCGGGCGTGCGGCAGCAATTCGTCGAGCTTGCCGGAATGGGTCTTGAGGGTGGCGATGACGTAGATGGTGGACATGCGTTTCCTCGGGTTTTCGATTATGCACGGACGAAGATGTGACCGCGTTGTTAGCCTCTTATCGCCCGCGCATCCACCGCCTTTGGTTGATCAATCAGCAAAAACGCCGCAGGTCAGGGCTGCAACGATAACATCATAGCCGCCATGTCCGAGGGCGTCGGCATCTTGCAGTCGTAATTGTTATTCCTTTGGGCGCTCGATCCGCCGACGCTGCCTATGCCCAAGCCGATTTTGGCTCTTCGCTCAAAAGCCAAGGCCTGCCAGCGACCATTTTCTCCCGACGCCGTTCGCGCTCGAACCCAGGACATCAAAAAAAGCCTGAACCGGTCGTCGTCTAGTTGATCGGACTTTATCAGCGCCGCCCATTTCTCGATGTTGTACCGCCAGTCGCAATCCAAGCCACCTTGATGAGGCGATGTCGCATGCCCCGCGTACCAAATCAAAATGCCGCGCGCCGTCATCTTCTTGTGGGCCAAGTCGCGGGATGTCGCATAGGCCCAGCCATGGTCTGAAGCCTCTTTGAATTTTTCAAGCTCGTCGAAGCCGCCCTGCTGAACGATGATATCCAGCATCCAGTGAAAATTTCTTTCATTGACGAACTGCTCGCCGAAGAGACGTTTTGAGAAATCCAGAGTCTTCTCCATAACAGCCATGACTCGATCCATCTGGATTTGGATCATTTCATTGTGCTCGAACAATGCCGTCATTTCCTCGGTCAGGCCATTTCGGAGTTTCTTTTTGTCTTGGTCCGCCGGATCGAGAAAATCCGCGCTGCATGCGTGGGCCTCCCCGCGCGGCGTCAAACCGAGGCATCGATCGGAAAAGACAAGTCGGCCAAAACGCGGCATCGTAGTCGTGACAAAGGCGGAAAACTGCGTGCCCATACTCCGCCTAAAGCCGACAAGCAGGTCTTGTATCGAGCTCTGTCCATAATTCCATTGCAGCACACCGGAGGAAATAAGCTGCTTGTCGAAATTGTCCGAGACGCCGGCCCAGCATCCGGAAGTTTCGACTTGGGCGACGGACTTGAGCAGCGTGAAAATCGTGTCGCGATTCAAATTCGATCGCTGAAACGTTCTTAACGATTCCGGATTGATCCTGATGAATGGCTCATCAGCCACATTGCGGCAAGTCGCCGCGAATACCGGAGCATTTGCTACTATTGCGAGTATCAATGCGCAAAAAAACCAGCCCTTCTCAAGATGTCCCCCCAACTTTAATTTGTAAGTGAGCTCAAAACAAAAAGTACCGCTGCGCCATCGGCAGCACCTCGGCGGGGGCGCAGGTCAGCAATTCGCCATCTGCACGCACCTCGTAGGTTTCCGGGTCCACTTCGATGTTCGGCGTCGCCGAATTGTGGATCATGCTCTTTTTCGAAATGCCGTCGCGGGTGTTGGACACTGCGACCAGTTCCTTCTGAATGCCGAGCTTCTTGCCGAGATTGTTCTTCACCGCCGCCTTGGAGGTGAACACCACCGACGACGCGGTGCGCGCGCGGCCGAACGCGCCGAACATATGGCGGTAATGCACCGGCTGCGGGGTCGGGATCGAGGCATTCGGATCGCCCATCGGAGCTGCGACAATCGTGCCGCCCTTGATAATGCAATCGGGCTTCACGCCGAAGAAGGCCGGCGCCCAAAGCACCAAATCCGCAAGCTTGCCTTTTTCCACCGAACCGATGTGCTTGCTCACACCATGCGCGATGGACGGATTGATTGTGTATTTCGCGACGTAGCGCTTCACGCGCGCATTGTCGTTGTCGCCTTTTTCTTCCTTCAGGCGGCCGCGCTGCTTCTTCATCTTGTCCGCCGTCTGCCAGGTGCGAATGATGACTTCGCCGAGCCGTCCCATCGCCTGCGAATCCGACGACATCATCGATAGCGCGCCGAGGTCGTGGAGGATGTCTTCGGCTGCAATCGTTTCCTTGCGGATACGGCTTTCGGCAAAAGCCAGATCTTCCGGGATCGACGGATCGAGATGGTGGCACACCATCAGCATGTCGAGATGCTCGTCGATGGTATTGCGCGTGAACGGCCGCGTCGGATTGGTGGACGACGGCAGCACGTTTTTCAGTCCCGCGATCTTGATGATGTCGGGAGCATGCCCGCCGCCAGCGCCTTCAGTGTGGAACGCATGGATGGTCCGGCCCTTGAACGCCTTTACGGTGTCTTCGACGAAACCTGACTCGTTCAGCGTGTCGGTGTGGATCATCACCTGCACGTCATAATCGTCCGCAACCGAGAGACAATTATCGATGGCTGCGGGTGTCGTGCCCCAGTCCTCGTGCAACTTCAGCGCACACGCGCCAGCCTTGATCATTTCCTCGAGTGCCGCCGGACGCGACGCATTGCCCTTCCCGGAAATGCCAAGGTTGACCGGGAATTCGTCGAACGACTGGATCATCCGCGAAATATGAAACGGCCCCGGCGTGCAGGTGGTCGCGAACGTGCCGTGCGAAGGCCCGGTGCCGCCGCCAAGCAAGGTCGTCACGCCCGACATCAGCGCGTCGTCGATCTGCTGCGGGCAGATGAAATGAATATGGCTGTCGAAACCACCGGCGGTGAGGATCTTGCCCTCGCCCGCGATCACATCAGTGCCCGGCCCGATGGGAATAGTCACGCCCGGCTGAATGTCCGGATTGCCTGCTTTGCCGATGGCACTGATGCGGCCACCAACAATTGCTACGTCGGCTTTCACGATACCCCAGTGATCGAGAATGAGCGCGTTGGTGATGACGGTATCGACCGCGCCCTGCTTGTTGGTCAGCTGCGACTGGCCCATGCCATCGCGGATCACCTTGCCGCCGCCGAACTTCACCTCCTCGCCATAGATGGTGAAATCCTTTTCCACCTCGATGATGAGATCGGTGTCGGCGAGCCGCACGCGGTCGCCCACGGTCGGGCCGAACATATCGGCATAGGCGCTGCGCTTGATTTTTACCGACATCGCATCGCCCTCACAATTTGCCCATCACGTCGCCGCGGAATCCGTAGATCGTCTTCTTGCCTGCGAGCGCGACCAGCGTGACGTCGCGCGACTGGCCCGGCTCGAAGCGCACGGCCGTCCCCGCCGCAATATCAAGACGCATGCCGCGCGCTTTCTTGCGTTCGAATTTCAGTGCCGGATTGGTTTCGAAGAAATGATAATGCGAGCCGACCTGGATAGGACGGTCGCCTGTGTTCGACACAGTAAGCGTCACGGTCTTGCGACCGGCATTCAGCTCGATCTCGCCGTCCTTGATGAACATTTCGCCGGGGATCATTTTGCTCACCTGATCGGTTCGTGAACGGTCACGAGCTTCGTTCCATCGGGGAACGTCGCCTCGACCTGAATGTCGTGGATCATCTCAGGGATGCCATCCATCACCTGCGCGCGAGTGATGACGTGAGCGCCCGCTTCCATCAGTTGCGCGACGGTCTTGCCGTCTCGCGCGCCTTCGAGGATGAAATCGGAAATCAGCGCCACGGCTTCGGGATGATTGAGCTTCACGCCACGCTCAAGGCGGCGGCGCGCAACCATCGCGGCGACCGAGATCAGAAGCTTGTCTTTCTCACGCGGTGTTAAATTCATAAGGAAACCTCAGTTCAACCACAGCCGCGGCAGCGTCCCGCGATCGAGAGCCGCCAGTATCGCTACAATATCACGGCGCAATGCCGCGCCGTCGACGGCGCAGAGTCGCGCGAGCGCAAAGCCATTCCAAGCGGAAATGCCGACTTCTCCAGAGCATTCGATAGCGCGCAGCCTTTCGATCAGCGTCTCGTCAGCGGGGGCAATCAGGATCGTTGCTATAGCCGCGCCACCATTGCCGATGGCAGGCCGCGCAAGCGTATCGGCAATGGCGCCATCGAGCCGCAGCGTTTCGGCGAAAATGAGCTTGCCGTCGCGGCGCATCCGCCAGCGGTCGGTGAGTGAGCCTTCGCGCACCGTCTCGCCCATCGCAGCACGTCCGAACACGACCGCCTCAACCAGAAGGACCGAGGCATCGGCGGCCAAGTCGATCTCGATGCTGCGGGTGAGCCGCGCACGGTCGAACAGGATCGTTTCCTGCGGCATCCAGCGCAGACTGGCACCAGTGGCAACGTCGAGCTTCACGGATATTTCGGTGTCCGCACCGATAGCGCGATAAATCTTCTCGGCGGCAGCCCCGCTGACCAGCAGGTCCGTCCCCTCGCCCGCAGAAATATCGAGCGCGAAGCGATCCCCGCCCGCGATCCCGCAGGCGGTGTTGACGATAACGGTTTCAAGTTCGCTGCCGGTGACATTGGGAAAGCGCGCACGCAGCGATCCGCTTTCCTGCACGCGCTTGCGGCGTGTCTTGCCGTGCTCATGCGCGACGGTGAGCGTGATCTGTCCACGCGCGCGATTGGCGGCGAAGATTTCGGATTCAGCGGCAACGGCTAAAGGCACACTGCAACCTCTATTTCCGCTTAGGCGGGTACCCTAGCATCCCTAAGCGGGCTGCCCGGCGCAAGGCCGGACACAAGAACAATCAGATCGCCATCGCCTGTTTCAGCTTCTCTTCGTCGAGGTCCGCCTTGGTCGAGGCATAGACGACCGAGCCGCGATCCATGACCGCGAAGCGATCGCCGAGTTCGCGCGCGAAATCGAGATATTGCTCGACCAGCACAATCGCGATCTCGCCGAGGCCACGCAGATAAGTAATCGCGCGGCCAATGTCCTTGATAATTGACGGCTGGATGCCTTCGGTCGGCTCATCGAGCAGAAGAACTTTCGGGCGCATCACCAGCGCTCGGCCGATGGCGAGTTGCTGCTGCTGGCCGCCGGAAAGGTCGCCGCCGCGCCGGCGCAACATGTCGTGCAGCACAGGGAAAAGTGAAAATACGTCGTCGGGAATGTCGCGCTGGTTGCGCGGCAGCGGCGCGAAGCCGGTGCGGAGGTTTTCCTCCACGGTCAGCAGCGGGAAGATTTCGCGGCCTTGCGGCACATAGGCGATGCCGGCGCGTGCGCGTTCATACGGGCGCAGCGTCGTGATGTTCTTGCCGTCCTGCAGGATTTCACCTTTTGACACCGCATGCTGGCCGACCAGCGCACGCAGCAAGCTTGTCTTGCCGGTGCCGTTGCGGCCAAGAACGCAGGTCACCTTGCCGGGCTCGGCCACGAGATTGACCGACCGCAGCGCCTGCGCCGCACCGTAATGAAGGTCTATGTTTTTTGCTTCGAGCATGTCAGATGTCCCGCTGGCGCATGATCTTCTCCGAAAACCGGTTCCCACTTTTCGGGATCATGCGCTATCGCCCCAAATAGACTTCGACCACGCGGTCGTTCTGCGAGACTTGGTCGATGGTGCCTTCCGCCAGCACCGAGCCTTCGTGCAGGCAGGTCACCTTCACGCCAAGCTCGCGTACAAAATGCATGTCGTGTTCGACCACGACCACCGTCTTGGTCTTGTTGATCTCTTTCAGAAGCTCGGCGGTCTGCTGCGTCTCCACGTCGGTCATGCCGGCCACCGGCTCGTCGACGAGAAGAAGCTTCGGCTCCTGAGCGAGCAGCATGCCGATTTCCAGCCATTGCTTCTGGCCATGCGACAGCGACCCAGCGAGACGTGAGCGCGCGGGCTTCAGGCGAATGGTGTCGAGAATGGAATCGATGCGGCGCGACGCATGTTCATTTTCCTGCCAGACCAGCGCCGCGCGGGCGCTGCGATCTTCGGCGAGCGCCAGCAGCAGATTGTCCTCGACACTGTGCATGTCGAACACCGTGGGCTTCTGGAATTTGCGTCCAATGCCGAGGCGCGCGATCTCGGTCTCATCGAGGGTCGTCAGATCGTACGAGCCAGCGAACACCGCGTCGCCCAGATCGGGGCGGGTCTTGCCGGTGATGACGTCCATCATCGTGGTCTTGCCCGCGCCGTTCGGGCCGATGATTGCGCGCATCTCCCCGTCCTCGATCGCAAGCGAGAGATTGTTGAGCGCACGAAAACCGTCGAACGAGACGGTCACGCCATCGAGATAAAGAAGCGAGGTGGTGGTGCGGGATTCCATGCTCATCACTCCGCAGGCCGCGCGGTTGGTTCACCGACCGCTGCGCCGTCTTCGCGTGCGGCGGAAAGTTTCGCCTGCCGCTCCGCATTCCAGTGCCGCCACGTCCCGATGATCCCGCGGGGCAGGAACAGCGTGACGAGAACGAACATCGCGCCAAGCATGAACAGCCAGTATGGCGCGAGCATTCCGCTGGTGAATGTCGTCTTGGCGTAGTTCACAAGGATCGCCCCGAGGACCGCGCCGGTGAGCGTTCCGCGACCGCCGACCGCAACCCAGATCACAGCTTCGATGGAGTTCGCTGGCGCGAATTCGCTCGGATTGATGATGCCGACCTGCGGCACATACAAAGCGCCCGCGACCCCCGCCATGCATGCGGAGAGCGTGAACACGAACAGCTTGTAGGACTCGACCCGATAGCCGAGGAAGCGCGTGCGCGATTCCGCATCGCGGATCGCGACCAGCACCTTGCCGAATTTGGATGTCACCACCGCGCGGCAAATGACGAAGCAGATCGCAAGCGCGATCACGGACGCTGCGAACAGGGACGCGCGTGTCGCTTGCGCCTGCACGTTGAAGCCGAGAATGTCCTTGAAATCGGTCAGGCCGTTATTGCCGCCGAACCCGAAATTGTTGCGAAAGAACGCAAGCGTCAGCGCAAATGTCATCGCCTGCGTGATGATCGAAAGATAGACGCCGGTGACGCGCGACCGGAAGGCAAACCAGCCGAACACGAAGGCGAGCAATCCCGGAACGAGCAGGATCATCACCGCGGCATAGGCAAAGTAGTTGAAGCCGTACCAATAAACCGGAAGCTCCGGCCAGTTCAGGAACACCATGAAATCGGGACGGATCGGGTCGGCGTAAACGCCGCGCGTTCCGATCTGGCGCATTAAATACATGCCCATCGCGTAGCCGCCGAGCGCGAAGAACGCGCCGTGGCCGAGCGAGAGAATGCCGCAATAGCCCCAGATCAGGTCAATCGAGAGCGCGAGGATTGCGTAGCAGACGTACTTTCCGAACAGCGCGACGAGATAAGTCGGCACATGCAGAAAGAAGCTTTCCGGCGTCAGCAAATTGAGCGCTGGGATCAGGATCGTAGCGGCAGCGCAGATCGTAAGGAAGATCGTCGCGCCGCGGTCGAGCGAGCGAATGAGCGGACCTGCGATCATGCTTCCACCGCCCGGCCCTTGAGCGCGAACAGGCCGCGCGGACGCTTCTGGATGAACAGGATGATCATGACGAGGATGACAATCTTGCCGAGCACCGCGCCGGCAAACGGCTCAAGGAATTTATTGGCGATACCGAGCGACAGTGCGCCGACCAGCGTGCCCCACAGATTTCCAACCCCGCCGAACACGACAACGAGGAACGAGTCGATGATGTAGCCCTGCCCGAGATTGGGCGAGACGTTGTCGATCTGCGACAGCGCGACGCCCGCGATCCCGGCAATACCTGAGCCAAGTCCGAAGGTCAGCGCATCAACGCTGCTGGTGCGGATGCCCATTGACGACGCCATCGAGCGGTTCTGCGTCACCGCGCGCATTTGCAGGCCGATAGGTGTCAAGCGAAGCAGCGCCAGCAGGCCAACGAACACGGCGATGGTGAAGACGATAATCCAGAGCCGGTTATAGGTGATGGTGATCTGGCCGATTTCAAATGCGCCCGACATCCACGAAGGATTGCCGACTTCGCGATTGGTCGGGCCGAACATGGTACGCACCGCCTGCTGCAGGATGAGCGAGATGCCCCATGTCGCGAGCAGCGTTTCGAGCGGACGGCCATAAAGGAAGCGGATCACGCTGCGCTCGATCAGGATGCCGATTGCGCCGGATACGAGGAATGCGAGCGGCACGGCCATCAGCAGCGAATAATCGAACAGACCGGGATTGTAGGTGCGGATGGTTTCCTGCACCGCGAAGGTGACATAGGCGCCGATCATCACCATCTCGCCGTGCGCCATGTTGATGACGCCCATCACGCCGAAGGTGATGGCAAGGCCGATAGCAGCGAGCAACAGAACCGAGCCGAGCGAAAGGCCGTACCAGGCATTCTGCACGCTCGCCCAGATCGCGAGATTGTTCTGGATCGAGGTAATCGCGTCCTGCGCCGACTTTTTCAGGTTGGCCGGAGCGTCCGCCGGAAGGCCCGCCAGCAGCGCGAGCGCCTCCTGATCGCCACGGGCGCGCAGCGTCGATATGGCGTCGAGTCGATCTGTTTCCGGCGCATCGGATTTGAAAATGAGTACCGAAGCACGCGCTTCTTCCAGCGCACGCTTGATGCGCGCTTCGCCTTCCTTGCCGATGGCGGTGTTGAGCGCGGGCAGCGCAGCCGCTTCGTGCGATTTGAAAACGGCAAGCGCGGCAGCAAGGCGTTTGCCAGCATCCGGCGACAGAAGATTTAATCCGCCAATGGCCGCTTCAATCGAGCGGCGCACGCGGTTGTTGAGGCGAACGGTTTTCAGGTCGGCGGGAACGCTCGCGGCCGGTTGGCCGGTCGCAGCGTCGATCACAGCCGACGCTGTCTTGATGAACACGCGCTTGCTGGCCGGATCGTAAGCAAGCCTGCCTTCCTGCAGCGCGAGAATGACGGGACCCGCCTGTGCGTGTCCGCTCGTTGCAACGGCCGTAATGCCGTCGTCGGTATCGCCGAACGAGTCGGTCGTGAATTTCTCCAAGCCTTCCTGGAATGACTGGGCGTTCGCGGGAAGCGCGGCCAGCATCAGGCCAAGCGCGAGCAAACAGGCGACCAGACGATCGCGGATCATGCGCATCTCACTTTTCCCGGCGGGGTTTAGTGGGAGGCGGCGGACATGCCCGCCGCCTCCGGTGACTTTCAGAAGTTATTGCAACAATGCGCGTTCAGATTACGCGCCGCCGCACTTCTTGGTGACGGTGTTGTAGTTGCCGCACTTCAGCGTGACCCAGTCACCGACGAGGTCCTTGGAGCCCGGCAGTTCCTTCGACCAGGCATCGCCTGCGACGAGACCGTCGGTCTTCCACACCACATCGAACTGGCCATCCGCGCGCACTTCGCCGATGAAGACCGGCTTGGTGATGTGATGGTTCGGAAGCATCTTCGAGATGCCGCCGGTCAAGTTCGGCGCTTCGATGCCGGGAAGCGCGTCGATCACCTTGTCGGGATCAACCGACTTGGCCTTCTCGACAGCCTTCACCCACATGGCGAAACCGATGACGTGAGCTTCCATCGGATCGTTGAAGGTGCGCTTCGGGTTCTTGGTGAACGCCTGCCACTTCGCAATGTATTCCTTGTTCAGGGGATCGCTGATGGACTGGAAGTAGTTCCACGCGGCGAGATGGCCGAGCAGCGGCTTGGTGTCGAGACCGGCGAGTTCTTCTTCGCCGACCGAGAACGCCACGACCGGGATGTCCTTCGCGCTGACGCCCTGGTTGCCGAGTTCCTTGTAGAACGGAACGTTCGCGTCGCCGTTGATGGTCGACACGACGGCGGTCTTCTTGCCGGCAGAGCCGAACTTCTTGATGTCCGACACGATCGTCTGCCAATCGGAATGACCGAACGGCGCGTAGTTGATCATGATGTCTTCCTTCGCGACGCCCTTGGAGAGCAGGTACGCCTCGAGGATCTTGTTGGTGGTGCGCGGATAAACGTAGTCCGTGCCCGCGAGCACCCAACGCTTCACCTTTTCGTCCTTGGCCAGATAGTCGACGGCCGGGATTGGTCTGCCCTCAGAAAAGTGGTCCTCCCTGATGTATGGCTTTAGAGCCGATGGAGGATTGAGGAATGGCACGCAGACACAAGGCTGAAGAGATCGTCGCGAAGCTTCGGCAGGTTGACGTTTTGACGTCGCAGGGCAAGGCGGTCG
>CAMBBO010000002.1 GCA_945862935.1 Pseudorhodoplanes sinuspersici
CGCACAGCGTTCGCCGCGACGTCGCCTATAGCGGCGAGAAAATGCAGACGGCAGTCGAACGCTATCGCACTGGCCGCATCATCTCGCCGGTCAATGCGACGACCAGCTCGGTCGCCTATCAGCAGGCGCAGCAGGCAGCGAATTCCGCGTCGGCCAGCACGCCGGGTACCGGTGGCGGCTCGTGGAATGCTCCGCCTACGCCTTCAGTGAAATAAGCCAGCAAGGCTGTGACATGCGCCTGACACGACAGAACAATAATTCGAAAAAGACTTGCGTGGTGGTCATTACGGCCGATTCCGCCTTTGAGGAATCGGTGCGGGCGACCTTTGCCGCCGCGGCGGCGATCGAGCTGCGCGTGATTTCCGGCACGGTTGCCGCGGGCGGCGACAAGTTCGATGTCGATGGCGTCACTGTCGTCGTGATCGATCTCGACGCGACTCGCGATGACGAGATGCAGGCGCTTGAACGTCTGATGGCGCGCATCGGCGCATGGCCTCCGGTTGTCGTCGTGACCCAGGCGTTCGACGCCAACGTCGCGCGCACGCTGATCCAGATGCGCGTCGCGGATTTCCTTGTGAAGCCGGTACCTCCAGTCGAGCTCGTGCGCACCTGCGCGCGCGTGACACAGCCGGCGGTCACCGAACAGAACGAGGCGCAGATTTTCACGTTCCTCGCGGCGGTCGGAGGCGCCGGCGTCACCACGCTCGCAATTCAGACAGCGCTTCTGCTTCTCTCCAGCGGCCAGCGCGGCCGGGCATCGACTTGCCTTGTCGACCTGAACTTCCAGCACGGCGCCTGCGCCGATTATCTTGACCTCGAGCCGCGTCTCGACCTGAACGAAATCGAGCCGCGCCCGGATCGTCTCGACAAGCAATTGCTTGACGTCATGACCTCCTATCATGCGTCCGGTCTCGCAGTGATCGCGGCGCCGCCGCAGCCGGCCGAAATGCGCTCGTTCGACCCCGACGTCGTTACGCGCCTGCTCGATCTTGCCTCGACCAATTTCGAGAATGTCGTGATCGACATGCCGCGCACCTGGTTCTCTTGGACCGACGACGTGCTGCTTGGTTCCAACAAGCTTTTCATCGTCAGCGAAATGACCGTGCCGGGCCTGAAGCATGCCAAGCAGCTGGTCGGCGCTATTCGCGAGCGCCTTGACGGCGATTTGCAGCCTCAGGTCATCGTGAACCGCTTTGAGCAGCGCATGTTTGCGCCGGGCCTGAAGAAGAACGACATCGAGAAAACACTTGGCAAGGATTTCGCTGCCGTGATTCCTAATTTCTATCGGCTGGTGCGCGAAGCGATCGATCGTGGCGTGCCTTTGGACGAGGTGAAAGCAGGCAACAAGATCACTGCGGAGCTTAAAAAGCTGATTGCACCGAATCCGGCCAAGGCGGCTGCTGCCAAGCCCGTTGCCCAGCCGGGTAAGCTCAATCTGCAACTCGCGCGCTGACGGGTAATACGCAATGACCCGACCCGCAGGCATGGCTGGCCGTTTCAGCGCCCGGCGCGCTCCGGCGCCAGAGGCAATCGCGCCCGAGGAGGAATCCTCTGCGACCCTCGAGGGCATTTCCTGGACCGTGTTCCCGGAAGAACCGGTGCGGGAAGTTCCCAATGCTGCCTCGGCGGCTGCCTCGGCAGAACGCGCCAATCCGCTTCTCTCCGATAAGCTTCTTGATGCCAAGGTTCGTCTGCATCGCCGGCTGATCGAGGAGATCAATCTGTCGGCGTTGGAAAAATTGCCCGAGCACGAGATGCGCCAGCATGTGCAGCAACTCGTGTCGCAGTACGTTGCGGTCGAACGTCTTGCGCTCAACAAGAACGAACTCGACGCATTCGTTTCCGAAATTCTCGATGAGATGACCGGCCTCGGTCCGCTCGAACCTCTGCTCAAGGATCCGTCGATCTCGGATATTCTCATCAACGGCCACGAGAATACCTATGTGGAGCGCGGCGGCCTGCTTGAGCCGGTGGCGTGCCGCTTCAAGGACGAGGCGCATCTTTTGCGTATCGTCAACAAGATCGTGTCCGCGGTCGGACGCCGCGTGGATGAATCGCATCCTTTGTGCGACGCGCGTTTGCTCGATGGCTCTCGTGTGAACGTGGCGGTGCGCCCCATCGGCGTCGATGGTCCTCTCGTCTCAATTCGTAAATTCTCCAAGAAACCGTTCAACCTTACAAAGCTTGTCGAGATCGAAGCATTGCGTCCGCAAATGGCGGAACTGCTTGCCGCTGCCGTAAAGGCGCGCGTCACCACCATCATTTCCGGCGGGACAGGCTCCGGCAAGACGACGATGCTGAATGCGCTCTCCGCCTTCATCTCGGAGAAAGAGCGCCTCATCACCATCGAGGACGCGGCCGAACTTCAGTTGCAGCAGCCACACGTCGCGCGCATGGAAACGCGCCCGCCGAACATCGAAGGCAACGGCGAAATCCGCCAGCGCGAACTGGTCAAGAACGCGCTTCGTATGCGGCCTGAGCGCATCATCCTCGGCGAGTGCCGCGGCGAAGAAGCCTTCGACATGTTGCAGGCGATGAACACCGGCCACGAAGGCTCGATGGCCACCATTCACGCTAACAATCCGCGCGAGGCAATCTCGCGTCTTGAACAGCTTATCGGTATGGCCGGCCTGCCGATGACGGTCGGTTCGATCCGCGGGCAGATTTCCGCTGCGATCCGGATGATCGTGCAGTTGCAGCGCCTGTCAGACGGCAAGCGCCGCGTCACCTCGATCGCTGAGATTACCGGTCTCGAAGGCGACATCGTGCAGATGCAGGAAATCTACAAATTCGTCCGCACCTCCACCAGCGAGGACGGTTCTGTGCAGGGCCACTTCCAGGCAACCGGCGTGCGCCCGCGTTTCCTTGCCGATCTGCTTGCCAAGGGCATCAAGATTCCGGGCAGCTATTTCGATCCGAGCCAGCCGTTGTGAGCGTGTGATGGGCTTCGAGATCGACCAGATTTATGTCTTCTATTTTTTCGCAGGCGCGTCCGCGATCATGTTCGTGGAGGCGATGTATCTTTTGTTTTTCTCCGGCGCGACCTATCGCAGCCGGATCAATCGCCGCCTCAACATGCTGCAGGATCAGTCCGACCGCGAAGGCATCCTCGTGCAGTTGCGGCGCGAGCGCGGCCTGACCAGCGGCGGCAATTACCGGCTTCCGTTCGTCGCGTTCAATAAGCTCGTCCTGCAGTCCGGCGTCACCATCGGATTTGTTAAACTCATCGTGATTGTAGTCGCGGGCGCGTCGATCGCGTCCGGCGCGCTGTATGTTTTCTACGGCGACATCTTCTATTCAGCGGGGCTCGGTCTGTTCTGCTTGTTCGTGATGCCGTTCCTTGTTCTCTACATGAAACGGTCCCGGCGGCAGAAAGCCTTCGGCGCGCAATTCCCGGATGCGCTCGACATCATCGTGCGCTCGTTGCGCGCGGGCCATCCGGTGCCGGTCGCGGTTGCAATGGTTGGGCGCGAATTGCCCGATCCGATGGGAACCGAATTCGGTATTGTTTCCGACGAAATCACTTACGGCTCAGAGCTCGAAGGCGCGTTGCGCAGCCTTTATTTCCGCGTTGGGCAGGATGACCTGCCGCTGTTCGTTACAGCCGTTGCGATCCAAAGTTCGACCGGTGGCAATCTTTCCGAAATTCTGGAAAACCTGTCGGCGGTGATCCGCTTGCGCTTCAAGATGCGCCGCAAGATTCGCGCGCTTGCATCCGAAGGCCGGGCGTCGGCGATGATCCTGTCGTCGCTGCCGATTGCGATCTTTCTGATGATCCAGATCGTCGCGCCGGATTTCTACACCAGCGTTTGGCAATACCCGCTGACCAAGATGGGCCTCGCCGGCGCCGGGTTCTGGATGTTCATCGGCAATCTCGTCATGTTCCGCATGGTCAATTTCAAGATCTGATCATGAACGCTGCATTCGAACCTTTCTTTCTGTTCGGTGATGCATCGTCCACGATGCTGACGCTGCTCGTGTTCTTAGCTACCGCGACAGTCGCATTCAGCATCATGGCGTGGATGCGTATTAACGGCGAGGTGAAACGCCGCGCCGCAGGCATCAAGCTCGATTCAGGGCCGGACGCGGGCGGGATTCGCGGCTCCGGCGTCAAAGCCGCGCAACGCCTGCTCGAATACACCACGCGGCATTATTCGAGCGCCGACACCAAGGACATGAAAGTGCTGCGGCGCAGGCTTGTGCTCGCCGGCGTTTTCGATCCGCGTGCCGTTGGCTATTTCTTTGTCGGGCGGACGGGTCTCGCTGTTGGCATTGCACTGGCAATGTTTTTTCTGGCGCCGATGGGGCAGGGATCGTCGTTCTGGCTTTTTATCGGCGTCGGCGGCATCGCGGGCTATCTCGGCCCGAGCCTCTACCTTGACAAGCGCATCAAGAAGCGCAAGATCGAATATCGATCGGGATTTCCCGATTTCATGGATTTGATGGTCGTCTGCGCGGACGCAGGGCTTGCGATGGAAGCAGCCCTTGACCGTGTCGGCCGCGAATTGTCCGACAGCTATCCGGCGCTTGCCGCCAATCTTCACATGGCCAATCTCGAAATCCGCGCGGGGCGCACGCTCACCGACGCGCTCGATCATCTGGCCGACCGCCTCGCACTGGATGAAGCGCGTTCGTTCGCGACCCTGATCCAGCAATCGAACGAACTGGGCTCAAGCATCACCGAAGCGCTGCGGGTTTATTCCGACGACATGCGCCACAAGCGCCTGTCCCGCGCCGAAGAGAAGGCTTACGCGCTGCCGGCCAAGCTCTCCGTGCCGATGATGCTCTGCATCTTCCCGGTGATTTTTATTGTCATCCTGCTGCCGGTCATTGTGCGGCTCACGGTGGGCTCTTTCTGAGCCTAATTCCCACCGGGATACCGTTTGGTATTCAAAGACTTAAAGCTCACCAGACTTTCTTAACGAACCTCCCCTAGCGTGATCTTGAGGACGGCTGTTTGAAGGCGGCTGCCGCGCGTTTGGCCCTGCCACCTGCGCCGCCCGCCGGAGCGTAAGATGCGCGTAGGTGTTGCCCGAGCGTTTGTGCTGGTTGCGTGCGTTATGTGGCTCGCCGGTTGCGAGACTACAGGCGTGAAGTTGCCATGGGCGAATTCCGACCCGAATGCGCCAGCCGCAGAATCAAATTCCGACACCACTGGCTCGATCAATACCCCGCCACCCGGCGAGCCTGTCGTTGTGACCGGTCCAACGCCATCCTCGACTGGCTTGTCCGGCGAAGAACCGAAAAGCGATCTGCAACTCGGCAAGCGCTATTACCGTGAAAACCAATTCGGCAATGCCGAGAAGCATTTTCGCCGCGCCGTCGAGCAGTCGCCGAAGGATCTCGAAGCTTGGGTTGGACTTGCCGCATCCTACGACAAGCTGAAGCGTTTCGATCTTGCCGACCGTGCATACGGACAGGCGATCCGGCTCGGTGGTCCGACCGCTGAAATTTTGAACAACCAGGGTTATTCCTACTTGCTGCGCGGCGACCGTCATCGCGCCCGCCAGATTCTTATGCAGGCGCAGCAGCGCGATCCGCGCAATCCTTACATCCAGAACAATCTCGACATGCTCGACGAGAGCTTCGCCAAACGTAAAGACGTTAACTAGCCGCACGATCGATCTCCGGCTGAGACCAAAATTCGCATTACAAATTGGACAGGAGCCGTTGCGCTGCGCCGCGCGGCCGCTTTTATGTCAGTGTCCTCCCACCGGGACCCCGCATGCTCGAATTACTCAGATCCTTGCTTTCCAACGTCAGTGATGGAGCAAAAGCGCCGCATCATTTCGATGACAGCGACTACCGCCTTGCTATCGCGGCTTTGCTTGTTCACGTCACGACCGTCGACGGGGCAGTCTCGCCCGCAGAACAAGAAAAGCTGCGTAATGTGCTGAAGCAACGCTTCTCGCTCGATGACGTGCGCACCGATGAACTGATCGCCGCGGCAACGCAGGCCGATGCTGAGGCAATCGACCTCTATCATTTCACTCGCATGCTCAATCGTACGCTCGACGAAGACGGGCGGGTCCGCATGGTCGAGATGATGTGGGAAATCGTTTACGCCGACGGCGAGCGCAGCGAGTTCGAGGACAACGTTGTTTGGCGCACCGCCGATCTTCTCGGCATTTCATCGCGCCAGCGCATCGAACTACGCCAGCGGGTTGCGGCAAAGCAGGGCGGCAATGGCGCGAAAAACTAAATCGTCCAGGCGCCCGATCACCCTCATCACCGGGGCATCGGCCGGCATCGGCGAGGCGCTTGCGCATGTGTTTGCGCGTGAAGGGCACGATCTTGTTCTGGTTGCGCGCCGGGGTGGCAAGCTGAAGGCGCTCGCGGCGTCCATTGAAAAAGCGGGCCGGGGAAAGCCGGTCATTCTCCCGCTTGATCTGGCCAAACCGGGTGCTGCGGATCGTATCGCAAAGGTGCTCGCTACGAAAAACCTCGAAGCGCAATTCGTAGTCAACAATGCAGGCTTTGGATTGTTTGGCCGCGCCGGCGAGCTGTCGCGCGACAAGCAACTCGCGATGATCGACTTGAACGTGCGCTCTCTCACCGATCTCTCGCTGTTTTTTATTGACAGCATCGCGAAACATCGCGGCGGCATTCTCAACGCGGCGTCGATCGTGAGCTTCCTGCCCGGCCCCGGGATGGCGATGTATTACGCGACCAAGCACTTTGTGCTGTCGCTGACTGAATCCCTGCATCAGGAATTGAAGCCGCGCGGTATCCGCGTCACCGCGTTGTGCCCCGGCCCGGTGCGGACTGAATTCCAGAAGGAAGCCGGATTGTCCGATGACGCTTTGCCCTCGGTCCTTACCGTCTCGGCGCAGGACGTGGCGGAGCAGGCCTATCGGGGTCTGATGGCCGGCAAGGCGCGGGTCATCCCGGGCGTCCTGAACAAGCTTCTGACGCAAGTCTACCGGATCATGCCGCGCAGCCTGTTCGCGAGGATCACCGACGTCAGCCAGAACCGGCGGATGGCACGCCACGGCGGCCGCCCCGCCAAAGGTTCATAGCGGACGCGCGACGCCGTCACTTGTAATCGCGGGCGGGCGCGGTACGAATTGCGTGCCGGTTATTTTTGACTGCGATCCGATGCAAGCCCCTGTTCTCATCGTCCTCCATCAGGAACATTCGACGCCCGGGCGCGTCGGGCATTCACTGATGCGTCGGGGCTTCCCGCTCGACATCCGCCGGCCTCGTTTTGGCGATCCTTTGCCGGAGACGATGGAGCATCATTCCGGCGCCGTGATCTTCGGCGGGCCGCAAAGCGCCAACGATCAGGACGATTTCATCAAACAAGAAATCGACTGGATCGGTGTGCCACTGAAGGAGAACAAGCCGTTTCTCGGCATTTGTCTTGGCGCGCAGATGATGGCGCGGCATCTGGGTGCTCGCGTTTCATTTCACGAGCAGGGCCATGTCGAGGTTGGTTATTATCCGATCCGCCCAACCGACGAAGGCCGGGGCATTTGCGAGACATGGCCGGACCACGTCTATCAGTGGCACCGCGAAGGGTTCGATCAACCGTCGGGCACGACACTTCTTGCCGAGGGCGATACCTTCCCGGTGCAGGCGTGCCGTTGCGGTGACAGCGCCTACGCAATCCAGTTTCATCCCGAGGTGACGCACGCGATGATGTGCCGCTGGACCATCCGAGGCGCACACCGCATGGAATTGCCGAACGCCAAGCAGCGCGTCGCGCATTTTGAGGATCGCTGGGTGCACGATTACGGCATGCAATCGTGGCTCTCGAATTTTCTCGATTACTGGCTGAAGCCAGTCACGCCGGCGCCTGAAAAGAAACCAGCCTGAGCGCGTCAGCGGTTGTCTAGTCGCTCGACCTTGCGAAGCTGCGGGAACAGCGCCATCCACGCCCCGACGATGGCGAGCGTTCCGATGCCGCCGATCACGATCGAGGCTTTTGCGCCGACGAAATTCGCAAGCACTCCAGATTCGAATTCGCCTAGCTGATTTGACGTGCCGATGAACAGTGCGTTCACCGCCGCGACCCGTCCGCGCATTGGGTCGGGGGTGTTGAGCTGAACCAGCGTCTGCCGCACCACCACGCTCACCATGTCGGAAGCGCCGATGATGAACAGGGCCGCAAGCGAGAGCGGGAAGGATGTCGACAAGCCGAATACGATAGTGGCCAGTCCGAAGGCTCCCACGGCGAGAAACATCTTCAGGCCGGCGCGCGTGCGGATTTGCCAATGGCCGAGTGCGAGGGCCATCAGGAGTGCTCCGACGGCGGGCGCGGCGCGTAACAATCCAAGCCCCCACGGGCCGGTTGCGAAAACGTCGTGCGCGTAAACCGGAAGGAGCGCCGTCGCGCCTCCGAGCAGCACGGCGAACATATCCAGCGAAATCGCGCCGAGGATGATCGGATTTTTTCGAATGAATGCAATTCCGGCGAACAGCAATTCCGCCGAAACCGGCTGGCGCGGTGGAACGACGCGCTCGATACGAATGGCCGCGATCAGCATGCTCGCGGTGAAGAACAGCAGCCCGCAGAGTGAATAAACAAAGGTTGGGCCAATGGCGTAGAGAAAACCGCCAAGAGCGGGGCCGCCGATATTCGCCGTCTGCATCGCGGACGCCGAACCCGCGATTGCGCGCGGCAGCAGCGCTGCCGGCACCAGGCCCGGGAGAAGCGCCTGTGTGGTCGGCATTTCAAATGCACGCGCAGAGCCGATGACAAATACGGTTACGAAGATCAGGTCTCGCGTCAGCCATCCCTGATAGCTGCCGATTGCGAGTATTGCCGCGCAACATGCCTGCACGGTCTGGCACAGGCGCACGATGAGTCTCCGGTCGTAACGATCGGCGGCGTGACCGGCAAAGAGTAGCAGCGCAACCGAAGGCAGGAATTGGGCAAGTCCGACGAGGCCAAGATCGAGCGTGCTTCCGGTCAGCGCGTAGACCTGCCAGCCGACCGCGACGACCTGCATCTGCAGCGCGACCGACGCGAAAATGCGTGCGAACCAGAAAAGTACGAACGGTCGGTGCCGGCGGATCGAGTCGGGTGGTGGGACTTCGGTCATTGAGACGAGCCAGATACGAATGCTCGCAGTAATTCTGGAGCCCCGATTGCGGTCAGCTCGCTTTCGCCATTCACGGTCATTCAAAACTGACGTTTCTTGGCTTTGTTTGCTGCAATCTTCTTCTGCAAATCGGACTGAAATTCACGGCGCTGTTTGGCAATCTCGTAAAGTACGATCCCGGAGGACGTACCCAAGTTCAAACTTTCGATAATTCCGTACATAGGAATGTTGATGCAGAACTCGCTTCTTTCGATCGCAGTCCTGCTAATTCCAACACCTTCATTTCCAAACCAAACCGCTAATTTCCTGTATTTCGTATAATCATGTTCGTGCAGCACGACGTTGGTGCAGTTCTTGATGTGCGGTGACGTGACGGCGGAAACAAAACCGTTCTTCGTCAGATGATCCATGCAGAGATCAGTTGATTCGAAAGTTTTTACAAAACTCCACTTGATTGCGGAGGCGGATACTGCACTCAGCTTTCGTTTGGTGCGCATGTCCTCCCACGTTTCAGGCAGGCTCTTGCGCTTGGTAACGATATAGGCTTTTTCGACCCCGAGAGCATTCACGTTGCGAATGATTGTGCCGATGTTTCTTTCGTCATCAGGGTTTTCGATGACTGCAATCAGGTTTTTGCATCGGAAAGCCTTGATCCTGTTGGCTCGCGCACGAAGCGTTGATTTAGACCTAATTTTGGGGCTTTCGCCGGGACCCTGTTTCATGCCGATGCCGTATTCGAGCGCTCATTCGAAGGTCGGCGTTGCCCTGCGGGCCGTGCCGGGCAGGCTTTACTTTCGACTTGCGTGGCGGTGCCACGCGAAGCGGCGAAGGTTGGTGGAGCCAGGCGGGATCGAACCGCCGACCTCGTCATTGCGAACGACGCGCTCTCCCAGCTGAGCTATGGCCCCGGCCGATCCGATCGGCACCGTTCAGGCACCTTTCGATTTCAGCGAGAGCGGCCATTTACGGCTGAGGGGGTGGGCTGTCAAGGCGAGCGTCGCACGGCGCGCCGGGCCGCTTGTTCCGCTTCGGGTGAACCGTTACATGTGGCGCGCTGCGGACAAGGCCTGCGCAATCGGGGAGAGACATGAACGGGTTGATCGTCGATATCCTTTGGTTCATTTCCTACCTGCTGACGCTCTATGTCTGGATTCTCATTGCGTCGGCCATATTGAGCTGGCTGATCGCCTTCAATGTCGTGAATCCCTACAATCAGGTCGTCCGCACCATCGGAGAATTGCTCTACCGCATCACCGAGCCGGTGCTGCGCCCAATCCGCAATCTCCTGCCCAATCTCGGCGGCATCGACATCTCGCCGGTCATCGTCATCCTCATCATCTTCTTCATTCAGTCGGTCGTTATTCCGAACATCGCCCGCGCCTTCGTCGCGGCCTGACGCCGCTGCGATGGGCGATGGCCCCAGCGGTATTCCCTGGGTCGCGGACGCGTCCGGCCTATTGCTGACAATCCGGCTCACGCCGAAAGGTGGCCGTGATGCCATCGACGGGATTGCGATATTGTCCGACGGGCAACCGGTCTTGAAAATCCGCGTGCGCGCCGCACCAAGCGAAGGCGAGGCGAATGCAGCGCTGATTGGCCTGCTCGCCAGAACACTTCGCGTGCCCGCAGGGCAGGTGGGCGTCGTGTCCGGTGCCGCAGCGCGGCTCAAGCGCGTGCGGATTGCCGGGGATGGACTATCGCTCGCGAAAGCGATGGAGAAAATTGCGCCATCCGGCTAATGGTGCCGGGAACGACGAAAGAATTTTCTGAATGACTGCGACCATCATCGACGGGAAAGCTGCTGCCGCCGAACTTGGCGATGCAATCGCTGTCGAAACCTTGCGGCTGCGTGAGAAGGGCATCGAGCCGGGCCTAGCCGTGGTGCTGGTCGGCGATAATCCCGCGAGTGAAATTTACGTTCGCAGCAAGACCGCCAAAACCGCTGCGCTCGGCATGCATTCGGTGCTGCACAAGATGCCGGGCGAAACGGCGCAGACGGATTTGCTGTCGCTGATCGATCGCCTGAACGCCGATCCCGCGATCCACGGCATTCTCGTTCAGCTTCCGCTGCCGCCGCAGATCGATTCCGACACAATCATCGCGGCAATCGCGCCTGCGAAGGATGTCGACGGTTTCCATCCCCTCACCGCAGGCCGCCTTGCCGCAGGTCTGCCGGGCCTGAAGCCTTGCACCCCGCTCGCCTGCATTATTCTTGCAAAGCGTATTCACAAAAAGCTCGATGGGCTTGAAGCGGTGGTTATTGGACGCTCCAACATCGTCGGTAAGCCGGTGGCGCAATTGCTGCTTGCCGAAAACGCGACGGTCACGATCACGCATTCGAAGACGCGCGATTTGCCGGCGGTCTGCCGCCGCGCGGATATTCTCATTGCGGCCATCGGCAAGGCAGAATTTGTGCGCGCAGACTGGATCAAACCCGGTGCGACCGTGATCGATGTCGGTATCAATCGCGTGCTTGCTGATGGCGGCAAGACGCGCGTGGTTGGCGACGTCGCCTATGAGGAAGCACGCGCAGTCGCGGGTGCGATCACACCTGTGCCCGGTGGGGTCGGCCCGATGACGATTGCCTGCCTGATGTTGAATACGCTGCGCGCGGCCTGTGACATTGCCGGACTGCCGCAGCCGAAAATTTGAACTCGCCCGCATGACTACGACACTCATGGGTGGAGCAAAACGAGTGAAAGCATTTGTGCTTGCGGCCTTTGCCACGGCGGCCTTCGCGGCTTCCGCGCATGCGATCGAGCACGTCTACACGACGGTCGATCTGAAAGCCTGCAAGCATACGGCTGGAAAAGCCGAGGAATATTACGGCGTCTGGATTTGTCCCGGCCATGCCGGAATTTCCGTTCGTATTTCCGGCGGCGATCAGCGCGTTTTCGTCAGTTACGGTCCGAAGGCCAAGGGCGAACTTGCCAACCGCGAGACGCTGCTCTCGTTCAACGGCGAAGGCAGCACCATCGAATGGCGGATCGCGCCGGAGACCAAAAAACCTTTCGCTGCGATCATGCGCTGGTCCACCACGGTGACCGCCGACAATGGCGCCATCACGCGCGGGCAGGTTCTGGTGGTCACGCGGCTAGGTCTCGGCGGCGTCTGTCACGTCGCCTATGTCGACGGACGCGCCAATCCGGATGCCAATGAACTCGCCCGGAAGGCTGCCGATGAACGCGCCCCTAAATTCAAATGCGGCGTAGATGCGCCGGATTCGGTCGGGCAAACCGGACCGGGTTATTCACCGCGCTGGCTGATGCACTAGCGCCAAACGCTTAAAATTATTTCGAACGGAAAATTACGCCTGCCAGGCGTAGGCGACCTTGTCGAGCACGCGTGTGCCAAATCGCTCCGAGGAGCGAGCGACCGCGCGGCCGCCGAGAGCCTTGTAGAACTCGAGCGCCGGCTCGTTGTCGGAAAGTGCCCAGACCACCAGCGACTTCATTCCGCTCTGCACCAGATCGCGGCGAGCAGCAGAGAACAGGCGGCGGCCGAAGCCCAGCCCCTGAAATTCCGGCTTCAGGTAGATTTCGTAGACTTCGCCGTCATAAAACAGGCTGCGCGCGCGGTTGCGCCCGTAATTGGCATAGCCCGCGATGTGGTCGCCAAACTGCATCAATGCGATACGGCTGCCCTTGCGGATGGCGGAATCCCACCAATCCGGCCCACGGCGGCTAATCAGCTTATCCAGCTCGGTTCCGGGAATGATCCCCTGATAGGCGGCGCGCCACGCCGAGTCGTGCGTTTCGGCGACTGCCTCGGCGTCTTCCAGCTTTGCGCGCCGAATCTCTATGAGGACCGTGCTCATGCTGGCATATGAGCAAGGGCTGAGTCGCTCATCAAGCCCCACGATTCATGTTCGGGTATGGGTGTGGATTTCTTGCACAGGAAAGCGAACTTGAGCACAGGTCGCCGGGCCGCCTCGGGTGTGAGGCGCGGGCCGGTAGCGCGATGGCCGTTATTCGTTTTTCCTATCGTAGTGGCTATGTTGATTGG
Source organism: Pseudorhodoplanes sinuspersici (assembly GCA_945862935.1). GTDB lineage: Bacteria > Pseudomonadota > Alphaproteobacteria > Rhizobiales > Xanthobacteraceae > Pseudorhodoplanes > Pseudorhodoplanes sinuspersici_A. The sequence continues at coordinate 13,053 of CAMBBO010000002.1, forward strand.
TGCGACAACATTGCGCGCACAGCCTGTTCCGGGTCCGCAAGGAGCGCCGGATGGCGCATTTCGTAGCCAGCTTTTTCTTGTGCCCGCGCAAAACAAGCTGACGCAAATGCGAACAATTCTATTCCGGCCGCCGGGAGCGGGGCCGTTTCCGCTTGCCATCATCAATCATGGCTCGTTTGAAAGCGCGGAACTGCGCGCCCAATTCCCGCAGCCGCGTTACGATGACGCGGTGCAATTTTTTTTACGCCGTGGCTACGCGGTCGCGTTGCCGCAGCGTCCCGGTCACGGCGAAACCGGCGGACCGTATCTGGAAAGCGCCGGCCCCTGCGACAAATCCGATTTTCGAAAAGCCGGATTGGCGACCGCCGACAGCATTATTGCGGCTATCGGCTATTTCACCGGCCAACCATTTGTAAAACGCACGGGCGTTGTGGTGGTTGGGTATTCCGCGGGCGGCTGGGGAGCGCTGGCGCTCGCAAGCCGTCACCTGCGCGAGGTAAGCGCGGTGATAGCGTTTGCTCCGGTTCGCGGCGGACGGATCAATGATCGCCCGAACAACAATTGCGCGCCCGATCGTTTGGTCGATTCCGCCCGCGCATTCGGCGACAGGGCAAGCGTTCCGGTGCTCGCGGTCGTTGCGGACAACGACACTTTCATCAGCGCGGATCTGGCTCAAAAAATTGCGGTTGCATTCCGTATGGGCGGAGGCAAGCTTGATTTGCGTGTGTTGCCGTCATTCGGCCGCGAAGGCCATGCGCTGTTCGAGCGCGGCGCTGACGTGTGGACGCCGGTGGTGGATCAGTTTTTGAAGAGCGTCCGGTAGGCGGCCCGGACGCCGCGCAGCGTCCGGGACATGGACGTAGAACCTACGCCACTTCGGCTTCCTTGCGCCGGTCTTCACGCTTTCGGTCGTTCTCGTCGAGGAAAGTCTTACGCAGGCGAATGGACTTCGGCGTCACCTCGACCAGTTCGTCGTCCTGAATGTAGGCGAGTGCCTTTTCCAGCGTCATCTTGATCGGCGGCGTAAGCCGTACCGCCTCATCCTTCGACGTGGTGCGGATATTGGTGAGCTGCTTGCCTTTGAGCACGTTGACGACGAGATCATTGTCGCGCGTGTGCTCGCCGACAATCATGCCGTTGTAAACTTTCCAGCCCGGTTCGATCATCATCGGTCCGCGGTCTTCCAGATTCCACAACGCGTAAGCGACGGCATCGCCCTTTTCATTGGAAATGAGAACGCCGTTACGGCGGCCCTGGATCGCGCCCTTGTGCGAGGCATATCCGTGGAACAGGCGGTTCATGATCGCAGTGCCGCGCGTGTCGGTGAGCAATTCGCCCTGATAGCCGATCAGGCCGCGTGTCGGCGCGTGGAACACCATGCGCACGCGCCCGCCGCCGGATGGCTTCAATTCCGTCATTTCGCCTTTGCGCTCGGACATCTTCTGGACCACGACGCCGGAATGCTCCTCGTCGACGTCAATCACGACTTCCTCGATCGGCTCTTCCAGTTCGCCGGCGTCGTTGTTGCGCAGAAGCACCTTGGGACGCGACACCGACAATTCGAAGCCTTCGCGCCGCATGGTCTCGATCAGGATGCCAAGTTGCAATTCACCTCGCCCTGCCACTTCCATCGCGTCCTTGTCGTCGCTTTCCCTGACGCGCAAGGCGACGTTGCCTTCGGCTTCGCGCAGCAGGCGGTCGCGGATCATGCGGCCGGTGACTTTCGTGCCTTCCGTTCCCGCGAGCGGAGAATCGTTGACGCGGAATGTCATCGCAAGCGTCGGCGGGTCGATTGGCTGCGCCGGCATCGGCGCGTCAACCGCAGGATCGCAGATCGTCATAGCGACGGTCGCATTCGGCAATCCGGCCAGCGCAACAATATCGCCAGCCTCTGCTTCTTCGAGCGGAACGCGCTCAAGGCCACGGAACGCGAGAACCTTGGTGATGCGGCCGGTCTCGATCAGCTTTCCTTCGCGGTCGAGAACCTTGACGGCCTGGTTCGGCTTCACGCTGCCCGACGTGATGCGGCCAGTGATAATGCGGCCAAGAAAGTTATTGGCTTCGATGATGGTGCCTAGAAGCTTGAACGGACCCTGCTCGACAACGGGGGGCTGCACATGGCGCAGAACCAGATCGAACAGCGGCTTCATCCCCTGGTCCTGCGGACCATCGAGCTTCTCCGCCATCCAGCCTTGCTTGGCCGAACCGTAGAGGATCGGGAAGTCGAGCTGCTCGTCGGTCGCATCGAGTGCTGCGAACAAGTCGAACACTTCGTTGATGACTTCGACGGCGCGCGCGTCCGGGCGGTCGACCTTGTTGATAACAACGATTGGCTTCAGTCCCATGCGCAGCGCCTTGGACACCACGAACTTCGTCTGCGGCAACGGACCTTCGGCGGCGTCGACCAGCACCAATGCGCCATCGACCATGTTCAGAATACGCTCGACCTCACCGCCGAAATCGGCGTGGCCCGGCGTATCGACGATGTTAATGCGCGTGCCTTCCCACTCGACCGACGCGGCCTTGGCGAGAATGGTGATGCCGCGCTCACGTTCGAGATCGTTGGAGTCCATTGCGCGCTCAACCTGACGCTGGTTGTCGCGATAGGTTCCCGATTGCTGCAGCAGCCGGTCGACGAGGGTGGTCTTGCCGTGGTCGACGTGCGCGATGATCGCGATGTTGCGAAGCTTCATGTTTATGGTCCTGAAAAGCGCGACGCGGGCCCCATGGCATTCAAATGCCCGGCCCGCGACACATTCGGCGCGGAATATAGCGATGATTTGTCCGGTGGCAATCGCGGCTTACAATTCGGGCTTTGACGGGCCTAGGGGCGCGGTATCGTCGGGCCGACCATAATCCTGCCGTCGGGGTCCGGGACCATGGTTTGAGCGCGTAACCAGCATGGAGTTGTCATGCGGAGCCCCGTTGAGGTCATTAACCGACGAAATATTCTCTGCGTGTTCCCGGCCTATACCCCGGCCTTTGGAACCTTCGCCCACGCCTTCCCGCTGCTCTACCGGGTCAAGGCGTTTATGCCCCCGCAGGGGCTTTTGATGATCGCGGCCTATCTGCCTGAAAATTGGCCGGTCCGATTCATCGACGAGAACATGACCTCTACGACTAAAGACGACTTCGCCTGGGCCGATGTGGTGATGGTCTCCGGCATGCACGTTCAGGCGCCGCAGATTCGCGACATCCATGCCCGCGCCCGCGATGCCGGAAAGCCGGTCGTGCTCGGCGGGCCATCCGTCTCCGGCGCGCCGGAGATGTACCCGGACATCGACTATCTGCACATCGGCGAGGCGGGTGACGCGACCGACGCGCTGATCGCGCATCTCGACAAGACAATTTCAATCCCGCAAATGCAGATGCGCTTCGTGACCAAGGAGCGCCTGCCGCTCAGTGACTTTCCAATTCCCGCCTACGGGCAGATTCCGCTCGGTCAATATCTCATCGGCTCAATCCAGTTCTCGTCCGGCTGCCCGTACCAGTGCGAGTTCTGCGACATCCCGGCGCTCTATGGACGCCAGCCGCGCCTGAAGACGCCGCAGCAGGTTCTTGCCGAACTCGATGAAATGCTGGCGCAGCCCGCCCATCCGCACACGATCTACTTTGTCGACGACAACTTCATCGGCAACAAGAAAGCCGCGCGCGAAATGCTGCCGTATCTGATCGAGTGGCAGAAGAAGCACAATTATCCGATCAACTTTGCTTGCGAAGCGACGCTTAATCTCGCCAAGCAGCCGGAGACATTGAAGTTGATGCGCGAGGCGGCTTTTCTCAACGTGTTCGTCGGTATCGAGTCGCCCGATGCGTCCGCGCTCGCAGGCATGCGGAAGGACCAGAATAATTCCCTGCCGATGATGGAGGCGATCGCGACCTTCAACAGCTACGGCATGGAGATCACGTCCGGCATCATCGTCGGTCTCGACAGCGACACCGAGCGCTCCGCGCAAGCGTTGATCGATTTCATCGACCTGGCGAAAATCCCGGTTCTCACGATCAATCTTCTGCAGGCTTTGCCGAAGACGCCGCTTTATGATCGCCTGTCGCGCGACGGGCGCATCACCGACGATCCGAAACTGGAATCGAATGTGCGCTTCCTGCGTCCTTATGACGAAGTGCTTGCTGCATGGCGGCGCTGCATCGCGCACGCCTATTCACCGGAAAATCTGTACGCGCGCTTCCGCCACCAATGCGACGTGACGTATGGCAACCGGCTGCCCATTCCGGCCAAGGGACAACTCAAATTTGCAAACCTGCGTCAAGGCGCGGTGCTTGCGTGGAATTTGCTTACGAAGGTGGGCTGGAAATCCGATTACCGCAGCGAATTCTGGAAGGCTGTGCGCTACGCCATCAAGCGCGGGCAGGTGGATGCGGCCTTTGGAATGGGCTTTGTTTCACACCACTTGATCCAGTTCACGCGGGAGGCATTGCGCGGCGAGCAGAATGCATCGTTCTACTCGACCCATGAGCGCGGCGGTGACCGCGCGGCAGCTTGATCCTAGCTCGGTTGCGATAAAGCCCGCCGGCGGTCGCGGATCGCGGCGCGCGCATGATCGAGTACCAGCGAGAAGGTCAAAAGGCCATTCTCGTCGAGCGTGCCTTTTTGCGATGCGTCGACCGCGGAAGCGAGCAGCGCGTCCGAGCGCGATTGTAGTTCGTCGAGCGCTTCAAGATCCTTCGCCTCACGCGCCAGACGCACGATTTCAACCGGCTCGGACAGGCGATTGGATTTGCGGCTCATCTGGCCGGTGGTGAAGCTTCCGACTGCGGCGAGTGCCGAGCCAACCACCGATAGCGCGAGAATTCCGTAATAGAAAATATCGCCATAGCGGTCGAAGAAGGTTTTCTGCTCGCCCTCGAAATACGCAGCCGCTCCAGGATGCACCGCGACGACGGCGCTTTTTTCGGTATCTGGCGCTTCGATCCGCCCCGTCGCCGGGAAATCGGCGGCGAGCGCCGGGCGCATTTCGAAAAGCACGCGGGCGAGTTCTCCGGCATCGGATTCCGGAAGCGTCGTTCGCGCGACAATGAAATGCGAGAACCCGATGGTCTCAAATGTCTGCGACGGGCGGCGCCCGCCGAATGCGCCGGCGACCACTTCGGACGAATCGTAAAGCTGCGAGCGCTGGGAAATCGCCTTCGCCTCGCCGATCGGAAGAAAGACCGGATCGCGCCCCTCGCGCGTCATCGCGGCGACCGCTTCAGAAACGGAGCGGCCGGTGATTGGTCCCGCCGCCATAAGGAAATCGACGCGGTTTTCCCGTACAGCGTTTCCGACTTCATCAGGATTGAGCGGCATTGCGCGCACGGCGCTCGGCGCAATGTTGTATTGGCCGAGGATTGCGTCCAGCACCGGAAGGTTGATCGCGCCGCGTCCGATGATTCCGATGCGCTTTCCAATCAGGTCGCTGGTTTCATCGAGATCGGAATCTGGCGGCCCGACGATCACGACCACGTTCTTTCGCATGGTGACGATCGCGCGCCCGTTGCGCGGCATTCCGAGATCGCGGCGGACGAGCGCGAGATCGACAAGGCCGGCATCGAGCGCCGTCGCGGCGTCGGCCGGGTTCTGGCGCGCCACAAGGTCGAGCCGGAACGGCGAACGGTCGCGCACGAGTTGGGTCGCGATCGTGGACATGATGCGGGCATCCTCGCCGTCGGCGGAAACCGCGACCCGCAAGGTGATTGGAGTGGTGAAATAAAGGGTGGCAACCGCTGCCGCACCGAGCAGCAGAAATGCGCCGGTGATGAGGATCAGAAGTCTTTGCATCATGGGGCTGAGGGTCGGGAAGCGCCGCCCCTGCGTCAAGGGCCTGCTCGGCGCCCACCCCTGGCCAGCCAAGCCGCCCGTTTTTCCTTCGTAAAGTGCCGCCCGCACATGGACCTCGTTGTTTCTGCCGGAAGAAACGCCGCGGCGTGAACTTTGATCCCTGCCTTTTCATTGCAAGGAGCGTTCCACACACGTCCGAATCGGCGGACGCTGCGGTGCTATGCTCGATTGATGGGCAAAAGGAGGCGGCGATGAAGAAACTTGACGGTGAGGCCCGCAAGGCCGCGCTCGCGAGGCTTTCGGGTTGGGCTGAGGCTCAAGGCCGGGACGCTATCCAGAAAACCTTCGTTTTTGCCGACTTCAATGAAGCCTTCGGGTTCATGAGCCGGGCGGCTCTGGTCGCGGAGAAGTCCGATCACCATCCCGAATGGTTCAATGTCTACAAGAAAGTCGAGGTCACGCTCTCAACCCACGATGCCGGTGGCCTGACCGAGCGGGACATCAAATTGGCCGAAGCAATGGACAAGATTGCGGGCCGTTGAGCGGGCTTGCAGCGCGGGGAACTCACCCCATCTTTTCGGCGACAGGAGAATTATCATGCGCTTCGGTCGCGCCACGGCTTTCGACAGCGGTACACAGATGGACGCAAACGAAGAGAAGCGGACGGTGCGCCGCGGATTCTGGCGCAAGGTGAAGCGTGTTGCGGCGTCCATTCCTTTCGCCGAAGACCTGCTCACCGCCTATTACTGCGCGTTCGACCGCTCGACGCCGGCTCACGTACGCACGATCCTGATCGGCGCGCTCGCTTACTTTGTGTTGCCGTTTGATGCTGTGCCGGACTTTCTCCCGGTGCTCGGCTTCACCGACGATGCCGCTGTCCTCGCGGCAGCGATCAAGATGGTGATGGATAATATCCGCCCTGAGCATCGCGAAGCGGCAAGGAACGCGCTCGAGCGCGTCGCCGATTAAGGGTGCAGGATCGCTTTGCCCATCACCTTGCGGGCGGCGATGTCTTTCAGCGCCTGCGCCGTTTCCCCCAAGGGGTAAACGGCGTGGACATGCGCGGATAGTTTCCCCGCCGCACACCAATCGACGATCTGCTTCATGTTCACGGCCTGCGCGGCAGGTTCGCGCGTGGTGAACGCGCCCCAATAGACGCCAACCGCCGCGCAGTTTTTCAACAGCAGCAGGTTGAGCGGAAGCTTTGGGATTTCACCGGCAGCGAAGCCGATGACGAGAAAGCGGCCTTCCCATCCCATGCTGCGGATCGCGGGTTCCGCCAGCGCGCCACCAACCGGATCGTAGATGACATCCACGCCATTCGGTGCTTCGCGGCGCAGCGCATCGCGCAGATTGTCGCGTTCGTAATTCACGCCAACATCGGCGCCGTGTTTGCGCGCAAATTCCAGCTTGTCGTCCGATGACGCGCACGCGATGACGCGCGCGCCCATCAGCTTGCCGATTTCGACCGCTGCGATTCCAACGCCGCCTGCAGCACCCAGCACCGCGAGTGTCTCGCCCGCCTTCAGCTTGGCGCGATCCTTCAGCGCGTAATAGGTCGTGCCGTAAGTGACCGAGAGACCTGCGGCGCGGACGAAGTCGAGTGCATCTGGCAGTTTCACCAGCCGGTCTTCCTGCACGGCAAGCCGCTCGCGCGCCGCGCCATAGGAGACGTAGCCCATCACGCGGTCGCCAGCCGCGAAACCTTGCACGTCCGCGCCGATGTTCTCGACCGTCCCGGCAAATTCCGCCGATGGCGAAAACGGCAAATCGGGCTTCAGTTGGTATTTGCCCTGAATGATGAGCGTGTCGAAGAAGTTCAGCGCCGCGGCCGCGACCTTCACAATCGCTTCGCCGGAGGCTGCGACAGGGTCCGGCAGGTCGCGCAATTCCAGATCGTCAGGGCCGCCGAGATGCGTACAAACAATGGCTTTCATTAAAAGGTCCTGCCGAATATGGCGCGCTGCCTTCATAGTGCCGACTTTCACCCATTATTGCGGTATCGTTAGCCGCTTTGAAAGCCGGGCGGTATTCTGCAAGTTTCGAGAGGCCATGATGATTCCTTCATTGCTTTCGCGGTGCGCGCCGCTCACTGCTTTGTTGCTTCTCGCAGCGCCGGTGCAGGCGCAAACCCCTGTTGCGCCGGCGAAGCCCGCTGCGGCAAAGCCTGCAGCTCCGAAGCCCGCCGCCGCTTCGGCCGCGAAACCCGCCCCTGCCAAACCGGCAGCACCCGCCGCCGCCAAGCCCGCGGCACCGGCTGCCGCGAAACCCGCAGCGCCCGCTGCGAGCACGCAGCCTTCTCTGCTCGGCCAGTTTGGCGACTGGGACGCGTATGCGGCCGCGCCCGGCGGCAAGAAGCTCTGCTTCGCGCTGGCCAAGCCCGCTTCGTCCACGACGAATCCGCCGAATCGGCGCAACGACAGCATGACGACGTTCATTTTCGTGTCGTCGCGTCCCGGTGAAAAGGTGAAGGACGAAGTGTCGATCCTTATCGGGGGCTACGCCTTCAAGCCTGCGACTGACGCATCGGCGCAGATCGGCACGGCATCCTTCCCGATGTACACTCAAAAAGATGGTGCCTGGATCAAGAACGCGGCCGAGGAAGCGCGCTTCGTCGATGCGATGCGCAAAGGCGCGGACATGACGGTGAAGGGCACGACCGACAAGGGAACCGAGATGATCGACAAATTCTCGCTGAAAGGCCTCGATCAGGCGCTCGCCCGCGTCGCGCAGGAATGTAAGTAAGCCTGCGCGGCAGGATGCGGATCGCGCGCGTCGATCCTATTTGTGATACACGCGCGCCGTGATCGATATGACCATTCTTGCTGAACCGCTGGAGAAGACCCCGCTGGAGCGATACGTCGCCCCGGCGAAGCCGTCGCTTGCGGGCGCAACGCGCGGCGAGCTCGCCGAGATGCTGGGCCGCGTCGGCGTGCCGGAGCGCGAGCGCAAGATGCGCGTGCAGCAGCTCTGGCACTGGATTTACCTGCGCGGGGCGACTGATTTCGACACCATGACCAGCGTGTCGAAAGGTTTGCGCGCGACGCTCACAGAGCACTACACGCTCGACCGCCCAAACATTGTCGCCGAGCAGGTTTCGGTGGACGGTACGCGCAAATGGCTGATTGAGTTGCCCGGCGAACATGCGGGCGAGCGGCCGCATCAGGTTGAGACCGTCTATATTCCGGAAACTGATCGCGGCACGCTTTGCGTATCGAGTCAGGTTGGATGCACGCTTACCTGCTCGTTTTGCCATACCGGCACGCAACGTCTCGTTCGCAATCTCACGGCTGCGGAGATCACCGCGCAGATTTTGATCGCGCGCGACCGGCTCGGCGATTATCCCGGCATGACGCACGCCACCGGGCCGGGACTGCCGACCGAGGGCGAGCGCTTCGTCTCCAACATCGTCATGATGGGAATGGGCGAGCCGCTTTATAATTTCGAAGCCGTGCGAGATGCACTTCTAACCGCGCAGGACGCCGAAGGGCTGACGCTCTCGCGGCGCCGAATCACTCTGTCTACGTCCGGTGTCGTGCCGAACATTCCGCGCGCGGGCGACGAGATCGGCACCATGCTTGCAATCTCGTTGCATGCTGTACGCGATGATTTGCGCGACGAACTCGTGCCGCTGAACCGGAAATATCCGATCAAGGATTTGCTCGACGCCTGCCGGAGTTATCCCGGCGTCTCGAACGCAAAGCGCATCACGTTCGAATATGTCATGCTCAAGGGCATCAACGATTCGCTTGCCGAGGCGAAGGAGCTGGTCCGCTTGCTCATGGGCATCCCCGCCAAGATCAATCTCATTCCATTCAATCCTTGGCCGGGCACGAAATACGAATGCTCGGATTGGGATCAGATCGAGAAGTTTTCCGACGTGGTGTTCAACGCGGGCTATGCTTCGCCTGTTCGCACGCCGCGCGGGCGCGATATCCTCGCTGCCTGCGGTCAGCTCAAGAGCGAAACCGAAAAGCTCACTGCACGCGAGCGCATGGCACTGCGCGCGATGGCGATGACAGATTGATGGAGATTTGAATGTCGTTCATCGGCCGGATCTTCGTCATCCTGTTTGCTCTCTTTTTTGCTTATATCGCGGCCGGTCTGGCCTTCGCGCTCGGCATGGTCGCGCCCGACATCGGCGTGATGGATTACGACCCGATCGAACGATTTTTCGTTTTCGGCATCGGCTTCATCACGACCACCATTGCCGTTTCGATTGCGATATTCCCGACGCTGTTGCTTACCGGAATCGCCGAGGCGCTCAATCTGCGCTCGTTTCTCTTTTACGGAGTATGCGGCGGCCTCGTTGGTGCGATGGTTTATTTCGGCACGGATACGACGTCGATCATGGAAAATTCCACCGACATCACCCCGATCCGCTTCTCGCTGCAACTCGCTGCGGCAGCGGGCATCATCGGCGGCATCGTTTATTGGCTTGTCGCCGGCCGCAACGCGGGCCGTCGGAAGACCTACGGACGCGTTTAGTTATTCCGCGCCAATAGCAGCCGCACCGCGAACGCGCCCATAATTCCTGCGAACGACCAGTCGATCGCGCGCATCACGCGCGGCGATTTACGCAGCGCTGCTGTGAACTTTTCCGCCATGAAGATGAGCAACGCACAGGTCGGAATTCCGAGTGCGGTGAAATAAAGTCCGAGGAATAGCAATTTGCCCGCAGCGTTCGGATCGTTGACGCTGACGAATTGTGGCAGGAACGTCAGAAAGAACATCACGATCTTCGGGTTGAGCAGATTCACGCCGAGGCCCATCAGATAGACTTGCCCCAGCGATTTTTGTTTCGCGGCTCCGTGCTTGATTGTGAGCGCCGAACCGTGGCGCACGGCCTGGTATCCAAGCCACACGAGATAGATCGCGCCGACGATCTTGATCGCGGTGAATGCGGCCGCCGACGCGACCAGCAAGGCCGACAATCCGAATGGCACCAGCATCGAATGCACCAGCAAGCCTGTGCACGCGCCGAGCATCGCGGCGATCCCCCGTGCGCGACCTGCGGTCAATGTCTGCCCGATGAACAGCGTCATGTCCGGCCCCGGCGTCAGCGCCAGAATGAGCGAGGCGACGGTGAAGGCGGCGAGGGCTTCGGCCGAGGGAAGGAAGAACATTGGAAGGCTCCGGGGCTAGCTACTTTCCAACAAGCCGCCGCTGCGAGGTCAAGTGGCCAGGAAATGGACGGTTCCGGGGTGCCCTGACTGAGGTGAGGCGTGTATCGGGCTAACCTTCACCCAAGGGAGGGAGGAAAGCGGCGCCGCGCCGTGCTAGAAGCGCGGCTTGAGACGAGCCGGGCCTTGAGATGAACGCAAAATCCTTCACACTTTCCGACCTTGCCGCACGCGTGAAAGAACGCGCGCAGGCGAGCGCGGGTGAATCCTATACCCGCAAGCTGCTCGACAAGGGCATCTCGCATGTCGCCAAGAAATTCGGCGAGGAAGCGGCCGAAACGGTGATCGCCGCGGTCAGCGAGGACAAGTCGCGCGTGATTTCCGAAACCGCCGACCTTCTTTATCATCTGGTGGTGCTGCTCGAAGCGCGCGGCGTCTCGATCGCGGAAGTGGAAAGCGCGCTTGCCGCGCGCACCGCGCAATCGGGTCTCGCGGAAAAAGCTTCCCGCCCGCGCGAGTAACTTGGATGGACGAACGCATCCCTACGGAAGTTTCTCCTTATCGTAGCTTCACCCGCGCGCAATGGGCGGCGTTGCGCGAGGATACGCCGATGACGCTGACGCAAGGCGAGGTCGCGGCGTTGCGCTCGCTGCACGACCGGTTCGATCTGAAGGAAGTCGAGGACATCTATCTACCGCTTTCGCGTTTGCTGTCGCTTTATGTCGGCGCAACGCAACGTCTTTTCCGCGCGCAGCGAAGCTTCCTCGGAATCGAAGACAAGAAGATGCCTTACATTATCGGTGTCGCGGGTTCGGTCGCGGTTGGCAAGTCCACCACGGCGCGCGTGCTGCAGGCTTTGCTCGCGCGCTGGCCGAACACGCCGAAGGTCGATCTCGTAACCACCGATGGCTTTCTCTATCCAAACTCTGTGCTCGCGCAGGAAGGATTGATGGAGAAGAAAGGCTTCCCGGAAAGCTACGATCTCTCCGAGTTGCTGCATTTTCTCTCAGGCATCAAGGCCGGACAGCGCCCGGTGCGCGCGCCGATCTATTCGCACATCGTCTATGATGTCATGCCGAACGAATGGGTGGAGATCGACCGCCCCGATATTCTCATCGTCGAGGGCTTGAACGTGCTGCAGACCGGACGCCTGCCAAAGGATGGCAAGGCCATTCCGTTCGTATCGGACTTCTTCGATTTCTCGATCTATCTCGACGCGGAAGAAGACGTGCTGCGCAAATGGTATGTCGATCGCTTTCTTGCGCTGCGGATCACCGCGTTCCGCGATCCGATGTCGTATTTCCATCGCTATTCGAAATTGTCGGACGCGGAAGCGGTCGAGACCGCGAGCGGCATCTGGGATCGCATCAATCTCGTCAATTTGCGCGAGAACATCTTGCCGACACGGCCGCGCGCAAGTCTGATCCTGAAGAAAGCGGCTTCGCACATGGTCGACCAAGTGCTGCTGCGCAAGCTGTAGCTCACGCGGCGATTTGGGCTTTCGCAACAATCGCGTCAAGCAGAGCTGCGAGTTTCTCCCGGTCGAGCGGCTTTACCAGGAATGAATCCATTCCCGCAGCGAGGCATGCTTCGCGATGCTCGGGAAACGCATTCGCGGTCAGGGCAACGATCGGAACGCGCGTGCCTGTTTCCTGCGCGCGAATGCGGCGCGTGGCTTCGAGGCCGTCGATGCCGGGCATGCGCACGTCCATCAGCACAAGGTCGAACGGCGCGCCGCTCGCTTGCGCCGAGAGAAAAGATTCCAACGCCGCTTCGCCATCGGTCGCAAGAACTGGCCGGTGCCCAAGCTTGGTCAGCAGCGACCGCGCGAGCAGCGCGTTGATCTCGTTGTCCTCTGCGACAAGGATCGAGAATCCCTTCGTGGTTGCCGGAATATAGCGCGACTCGGTTGACGCAGGCTCGACAGAAAAATCAGCATTGCGTGCGCGCAATCGCAGTGCGAGCGAGGTCGCGCGAATGGGCTTGATGAGATAGCCGGTGAAACCCGCCTCGTTCAGCGCTGGCAATTCGTGGCGTGCCGAGGGCGTGGTCAGAACGATGCGCCGCGGGATCGCACGCGCACCGGTATCCATCAGCGCGGCGTGGGCTTCGGCGCCAAGCATGTGATCGACGAGGATCGCATCCCATTCGCGTTCCGGCATCAGCGCTGCGGCGATGTCCGCGCTCTGTGCGACGACGGTTTTTGCGCCCCAGCGCGTCAGCCGGCGCGCTACAAGCGTTGCTTCGATTGCGGCGCCTGCGACGATCAGTACCGCGCAGCCGGAGAAATCCGGCATATCCGGCATTTCGGGTGTCGCGTCCGCAGGTGTCAGCGTGACAGTGAATTCAAATAGCGCTCCTGCGCCCGGCGAGCTTTCGACCGAGATCGTGCCGCCCATGTGTTCGACGATGTGACGTGAAATCGCAAGGCCAAGGCCGGTGCCATTCGCCTGCACTCCGGCTTGTTCGAATTCACGGAAGATGCGCTCTTGTTCCGCAGGCGCAATGCCGATTCCGGTATCGCGCACCTTGAAGCTGACTTCATTCGGCCAGATGCCGGGCTCTGCGACAATCGCGACGCCGCCTTGTTCTGTGAACTTGATCGCGTTGCCCGCAAGGTTGAGCAAAACCTGACGTAGGCGTGCGACGTCGCCAACCACGCGCGAGGGCAGCGCATCGTCTGCATAGCAGGCAATCTCGATGCCTTTCGTCTGCGCGCGGGGCGCCAGCAATTCGGCGACATCTTCCACGAGTGATGCAAGCGACAGCGGTCTGGCTTCGAGGTCGATTCGTCCCGCTTCGATCTTGGAGAAGTCGAGAATTTCCTCGATCAGCGAAAGCAATGTATCGCCGGAGCTGCGCACGGCTTTGGTGTAAGTGATCTGCTCAGGCGTGAGAGGCGTGTCGAGCAACAGGTCCGACATGCCGAGAATGCCGTTCAGGGGCGTGCGGATTTCGTGGCTGACCATCGCGAGGAATCGCGACTTCGCGCGGCTGGCATCCTCGGCTTGATCGCGCGCTTCGGCGAGTGCCTGTTCGGCCTGCGTGCGGTCGGTGACATCGCGTCCGACGCTCTGGATATGTGTTTCCCTGCCCGAGCGCACGGGAACGTCGCGCCAGGCGATCCAGCGCGGCCCGTTCGCGGTTGCAATCTTCTGGTCGTGCAAGCGCGTACCGTCGCGCGACGCCGCTACATCGCCTTGTTCGAGAATGGCGAAGGCGCTTGTCTGACCTGTGATGTCGCTGCGCGGTTTGCCCGCGAGTACGCAAATCGCGTCGTTGACGTAGGTGATCGTGCCGTCGCGCCCGCGACGCAGAATGAGATCGCCCTGCGCCTCCACGAGCACGTTGGCGCGATCCGCCGTTTCAGCAAGTTCCTTATTGAGGCGCGTCAGATCTTCGGCGTTGGCTTCGGCGGCGCGCAATCGGCTGCGGAGCCTGCGCTGAAAGAGCACCATCATGGCAATCACGATGCAGGAGATCGCGAGCAGGCCCGCGATGCCGATCGCGAAAAGGTGCGGATTGTAATTGCTGTGCGCGTTGTCCTGAATTTGCGAGGTAAAGCCCATGCCGATGCTGAAACCGACGGTCAGCAGCATGATCCAGCGCAAGGTGCGCGTGACGAAGGGATACCTGGAAATTGCGCGGAATGGCTGCGCCAGCCTTTGCCGAATACGCATCACGCCCCATCGTCGTGCCGCCGGTCTGCGGCGCTGCGCGCCATGACCGGTCGGATGTCAATTCGGGGAACTATAGAGGCAGGATGTTGCCATTCCCCTTCACTGGCGCGCGTGTGGGCAGCGCGCGGCGAAGGCGGTTAACGAAAGGTTAAGATCAGCGGCGCTCGGCGACGTTGCGGCGCTGCGAAGATTTCCAGATCGCGGCGAGCAAGGCCGCGGCATCCGCCGGAGCGTAGCGGGTGGAATTCACAAAGACCTTGTAGTCGGCGGTCTCTGGCTTGGCCGAGAGGACGACCGTGACATCCGGACGCTTCTCGTTTTCGTCCGCGCGAACCGTGGTGATGCGTTTCGCCGTGCCGCATGGGTCGTTTCCTTCGTCTGCGTCGTCGGCGAGGATGAAATCGGCGATTTCGGCCTGTTCGACGATCTGCATGCGAAGATCGGGGGATGGGTTTTGCGCATCGACACGGATGCGGACGTCAGCCGACCCGGATTTGATTAGCTGGTAGGTGGTCTTGCCCGAGTTGAAGCACAGATCGCCGGCGGCAGCAGGAGTTGCGAGAAGAAGCACCGCGATTGTCGCGTAGCGCATGTCCATCCTCCATGGGAGCAGACAAATGCCTGCGCTTCCAGCGTGACGGATGGTGGTTAATGGCCGCTTAAATCGGCCGTCACGCGTATGTCACGCGGCGCGGCGGATTTCATCGGAAGCTGCCCGGTAGGACAACGCTTCGGCGAGATGCACGCGGCCGACATGTTCCGCGCCATCGAGATCGGCGAGCGTGCGCGCCACCCGTAGTACGCGGTGATAGCCACGCGCAGAAAGCTGCATCGCATCGGCCGCGTCGCGCAGGAGCGTCAGTCCCGCAGCGTCGGGCTTGGCGATCTGTTCCAGCACGGCGCTCGCGGCCTGCGCGTTTGTCCGCACGTTGGGCATAGCGAGGGCAGCGTATCGCTCGGCCTGGATGTCGCGTGCCATTGCGACACGGGCTGCGACCTCACGGCTTCCTTCCGCGGGCGGTGGCAGAATGAGATCGGCCGCAGTGACGGCTGGTACGTCAATATGCAAGTCGATCCGGTCAAGCAAAGGACCGGAAAGGCGTCCTTGATAATCGGCGGCGCAACGCACATTCGCGCCGCGCTTGCAGATGTATCCGGGATCGCTCGCGTGCCCGCAGCGGCAAAATTTCGCATTAAATCTCGTTATCTCCGCAAAAACGGAGTGGATTCCTACCTATCAATCCCGCCCTTGCTGTCCTTGTCGGCTTGCTCGCGAAGCCCGCGCTCAAGGTCGTCTAGGGCCTGATCTGCCGTTTCCTTGGAGGCGGGCTTTTTGGGCGCGGGCGGCGTCTTGAGCATCCGCCGGAGGACGTTGTCACGGGCTTCGTTGTCTTCGCGGCGCTTACTCATGCGGGCCTCGAAAATTATGGTCCCACCATAATTTGTTCACGGACAGTGAAGTTTTGCGAACTTTTCTGGGTCTAAGTCACGGCTATCCTTGGGATAGCTGGAATCCGCGCTTGCTGTATGGGGTGCAGCGCGGTGATTCTACTACCCCAGATTCGCGGGAAGGCGAGATCGGCTTTTAGGGCCGATCCCGCATTTCCGTTTGGGCCGGACAAGTGTGGGGGCGTGGCTTCCGACCCTGTCCCCCGAGGGTGCAAGTCCCTCCCGGTCCACCTTCTCCCCCCTTCCACAAGGGGGAGACTTCTCGGAACGGCTCCCTTCCATAAGGAGCCGCCTCTACCTGAGGCCAGTGGGGAAACCCGCTGGCCTCAGCCGTTTTAGGGCAAATCGGCCTAGGCCAACTTGTCCTATACCAAATTGGTAATGTGCGTCGGGCGCACAGGGCAATGCGTTTCGCATAACGGAACCAGAATTTCTGTTTATAGGAAAAATCCTATCTTGCCTCTTACCCTAGGGTACTCCGCTCTGGGTCGCCTCCTCGGTACGTCAAGTACATAATCCCCGAAGACCGACAAGAACATTTGCAGAACAAAATATGTCGGCTAGGGTCGGCTCAGGGTGATTCGAAACTCGCTGGAGTCCACGATGATCGACACAAATTCCATCCGCCACGAACTCGAAGAAGCCCGGAAAATCCGCCTGCGCGCACAGGCCGCGGGCCGCTATCTGGATGCGCTGGTGCGCCACATGAACCGCACCCGCAAGCCCTGGCAGCAATCCTTCAGCTACGGTCCGCAGATCGCGCTTTTGGCGAATTAGCGCTCGTCGGCGGCGATTGTCTGACCGGCCGCGAGGCGGCGAACGCTCTGGCGGATCGCCTCGACGCTTTCGGCAAATGCCGAAAGATCGAAATTCTGCGGATCGTCGTGTTTGTCGTAGATGCCGTCATCAAGCACGGCATGAAACGCCGGAATGAGCCAATAGCCCGCCCGAACGCTCGCGACCGTGTAGACCAAAGCGAGCGCCTCATATTGAGCTTTCGAAAAGCCGGGATCGGGCGCGAGAAAATCGTTCGCCCATCCGCGCCCCGGCGAACGCTTGCGCGGCTGCACCAGTTCAATATGCAAGAATAATCCGCGCAACGCGGTCCCGAACTCCGCTGCCATTTCGAATTTCGTCGCGCGCCACGGAACGCTGAAATCGTGAGACAGCATCACCGCACCCGAGCGGTTGATGAACACATGCGCGCGCTCGATTTTGTTGTCGCAAGAATAGCGCGCCAGATTGTTGATCGACTTGTCGGCGTCGATGTCGGACGGCCAAGCGCGTCCCATGAAATTCGGGCTCGATGTATCGTGGATGACAAAATAGGTCGCGGGCCGCGCCAGCGGTTCGTCTTCCAGTGCGCGCGCCACCGGATTTTCGAGCGCCGGATCGAAAGTCTGGTCCTGCCCGCGCTCGCGCAGCACCCGGCGCAAAGCCTCGCGCGTGGGCAGCGCGTTCGCATTGCCGACGAAGTCGCCGAACGTCGCGGGAAGATCGGTGCGTGGTAAGCCGATGGTTCCGAATTGCGAGACGGGCGAGACGAGACACGCGGCCTGTTCGCGGGACGTACCCGCAAATGTGAGTGCAGCCGGATCGAACCGGCATGGCCCCATGCCTTTCAGGAAGACAGGCTTGCTCGGCGGAAAACGGCAATTACCGCCCGCGACGGCGGCGTTGACCGACAACGCAAGAACAAACGCCGCGAATATCGGCAGCGAACGCATTCCTCACCCGCCCGAACTATTTACGCTTGGCCTCAATCCTATCCCAGATCATCGCCGCGATGTCAGGCCCGCCAAGGTTTTTCACGGCGCGAATGCCCGTGGGCGACGTGACGTTGATTTCGGTCAGATTGCCGCCGATGACGTCGATGCCGACAAACAACAGGCCGCGCTCACGAAGCTTTGGCCCAAGGCGCGCGCAAATCTCCCGCTCGCGCGGGGTGAGCTCGGTTGCTTTTGCGGCACCCCCACGCACCATGTTGGAGCGAAGGTCGTCGGCCGCCGGCACGCGATTCACCGCACCGGCGAACTCGCCATCCACCAGGATGATGCGCTTGTCGCCGTTCTTCACCTCGGGAAGGAATTTCTGCACCGTCCATTGTTCGCGGAAGGTCACCGCGAACATGTCGTAGAGCGAACCGAAATTGAGATCGTCGTGCGTCAGCCGAAAGACGGCTCCGCCGCCGTGCCCGTAAAGAGGCTTCATCACGATGTCGCCGTGCTCCTTGCGGAACGCCCTGATCTCGTCGAGGTCGCGCGTGATCAGCGTCGGCGGCATCAGGTCGGGAAATTCCATCACGAAAATCTTTTCTGGCGCGTTACGCACATGCGCCGGGTCATTCACCACGAGCGTCTTGGGATGGATGATTTCGAGAAGATGCGTCGTCGTGATGTAGGCGAGATCAAACGGCGGGTCCTGCCGCAGCAGCACGACGTCGAACGTCGACATGTCCGTGCGCATGGCATCTCCCAGCGTGAAGTGGTCGCCTGCCGTGTCGCGCACTTGCAGCGGGCGCACGGCGGCGAAGATTTGTGTACCGCGCTGCGCGAGCTTGTCCGGCGTGTAATAGGACAGCGTGTGGCCGCGGCTTTGCGCCTCAAGCAGCATCGCGAATGTTGAATCGCCGCGAATGTTGATCCGCTCAATCGGGTCCATCTGCACGGCGACGTTCAAAGGCATTTCGATCTCATCAGCTTATTTTAGGGGAGCGGCCTTGTAGCATATCCGCGCGCTAGGCGACCCGCGGCACGGTCATAGCGGTGGTTCTTCGAACGCGGCCTCGATATGACGCGGCCAGCGGCGCGGCGCGATCAGGAGCACGTCGAAACGAATGTCACGCAATGCGTCCGCCGGGTTGTCGGCAAGCCACGTGGCCGCCGCGGCCGCTATGCGGCGCTGCTGCCGGTCGGTGACAGAGTAGGCGGCATCGTCGAGCTTTTCGCGCGCTTTGACTTCGATGAAAACGAGAAGATCGCCCCGCCGTGCCACGATGTCGACCTCGCCCGCGGGGCTGCGCCAGCGCCGCGCCGCGATACGGAAGCCCTTGGCCATCAGAAATGCGGCGGCTTGCGTTTCCGCAGACAGTCCGAGCTTGAACGCGGCCTGCCGCGTGGGATTCGGCTTTGGTTTGTCAGCGCGCGGCATCGCCGTCTTTCGCGAGCGCCAGTGCGCGCTGATAAACATCGCGCCGAGGTAAACCCGTTGCTTCGACAATTTCGGCGACGGCATCTTTTACCGACTGGCGCTTGAGCGATGCCAGAATGAGCGCGTCGATTTCATCTGCACCCAACAGCGGTTTATTTTCGGGTGGCGCAATCACGATAACGAACTCGCCGCGCTTCTCGGAATCGTCGCGCGCATAATGGCGCGCAAGCACATTGAGGGTGTCGCGCCGTACCTCCTCATGCAGCTTGGTCAATTCACGGCAGATCGCGGCCTCTCTGCTCCCAAGTCCCGCAGCGAGATCAGCGAGGCTGTCGTCGAGGCGCGGGCCGCTCTCGTACAGAACGAGTGTGGCGGGGATCGCCGCGAGTTCTGTGATGCGCGCTTGCCGCTGTGTGGCTTTGGAGGGCAGAAAGCCCTCGAAGAAAAACCGGTCGGTCGGCAAGCCTGCGCTTGTCAGTGCCGCAAGGAGTGCCGAAGCGCCGGGAATGGCATGCACAAGGTGCCCGGCATCGCGCGCGGCGACCACGAGCTTGTAGCCGGGATCGGAGATCAGCGGAGTTCCCGCATCTGATACAAGTGCAACAGCCCCGCCCGCTTCGAGCCGGGCCAGAATTTTAGGGCGCGCGCTTTCTGCGTTGTGCTCGTGGTAGGCCGTCAGCGGCGTCGCGATACCATAATGGTCAGTCAGCTTGCGCGTGACACGCGTGTCCTCACAGGCGATGATGTCGGCGGCGGCGAGCGTGGCGAGGCCCCGCAGGCTGATATCGCTTAGGTTTCCGATCGGCGTGGCCACGAGATAAAGCCCGCCGGGCAAGGCCTGAGCCTCAAGCGTCTGCCCGGCCAGAAAATATCGCCTTCCGGCGTCGTCCTTGGTCATGGCAAAGCCGGATTCCGAGGGCTTTTGGAGTGGTTAACCATTCAACGACAATATGCCAGATTGCAATCGTTGGTGGGGCGTTGCGACCTCGTGTGGCGTAGTTGAGGAATTCCATGTCCCAAGTGTTGCGGACATTGCTGTTGAGAACACGGCGCCGCCTGCCTTATGCAGGCGTGGCGGGCGCTCTTCTCGTGCTCGCCGCCTGCGCGGGCGGCCCCGAAATGTTCAACAACCCGCCCCCTTCCGCGGTGCAGCCGCAGCAGGCTGCCGTCCCAGGCGCCGGTCAGGTCAAGGTCGCGCTCATTCTTCCGCTGAGTGCGAGCGGAAATGCGGGTCTCGCTGCCCAATCGATGAAGAACGCCGCCGAGATGGCGCTGGTCGAATTCAATTCGCCGAATGTCCTGCTCGTTGTGAAGGACGACAATGGTACGCCCGCAGGCGCGCAGCAGGCAGCGCAGCAGGCGATCGATGAAGGCGCGGAAGTCATCCTCGGGCCGCTGTTCGCGCAATCGGTGCAGGCAGCGGCGCAAGTTGCGCGTCCGCGCAACATTCCAATTATCGCATTCTCCACTGACGCGAGCGTTGCCGCGCGAGGCGTGTTTCTCCTGAGCTTCCTCCCGGAATCCGACGTCAATCGCGTGATCGGATACGCAACTGCGAACGGCAAGCGCTCGTTCGTCGCGCTGATGCCCGATAATTCCTACGGTTCGGTGGTCGAAGCTGCATTTCAGCAGACGGTTTCGCGCCGTGGCGGACGTGTCGTTGGTCTTGAGCGCTATCCTTTGCCGCCGGACAAATTGAAACTGCAAGACCCGGCGAAGGTGATCGCGCAGTCTGCCGCTCAGGCCGATGCGTTGTTCATTCCGGATGGCGCGGATGCTGTGCCGCTAGTGGTGCAGACACTCGGCGCGCAGGGGCTCACCAAGAAGGTGCAACTGGTTGGCACCGGATTGTGGGACGATCCGCGCATCTTCGCGGAAGCGTCGCTGCAGGGTGCCTGGTATGCAGCGCCGGATTCCGCTGGCTACGCAGCATTCGCTACCCGCTACAAAACGAAATTCGGGCAGGAGCCGGTGCGCACGGCCACGCTCGCCTACGACGCCTCAGCTCTCATCGCTGCGTTGGTAAAGACGCATGGCGGCGGCAAAATCACCGACGAGTTGCTGACCAATACATCGGGCTTTGCCGGCATCGACGGCATTTTCCGCTTCCGTCAGGACGGCACCAATGAGCGCGGCCTTGCTGTGCTGAAGGTTACGCCGACCGGCGGTCAGGTGGTCAGTCCTGCGCCGAAATCCTTCGGCGGCTCGGGTACCTAGGCCGCGAGATCCGCGACCACGGCATCAAGCAGCGGGAAGCAAGCCTGCGTGACGCGCAGGTTACCATTGGGTGTGGTTTCGACCGCGCCTTCGCCGCGCAGGATGCCGATGCGTTTCGGATCGAGCGGCCGTCCCGCGAGTTTTTCAAAACGCAGCGGATCAATGCCTTCGGCAAGGCGAAGTCCCATCAGCAAGAATTCATCGGCGCGTTCATCGCCGGTCAGCTTTTCGTCGACCGTCATGCCATGGCCATTCGCTTCGACGCGCATCAGCCACGCCTCGGGACGCTTTTCGGTAGCGGTGGCGTAGCGCCTGCCGTCGATTTCGATTCGTCCATGCGCGCCCGGCCCAATGCCCGCATATTCGTGCCCGCGCCAATAGACGAGATTATGCCGGCATTCCGCTCCCGGTCGCGCGTGATTGGAAATCTCGTAAGCAGGCAATCCGTGCGCGGTGCAAATCTCCTGCGTCGCATCGTAAAGATCGCGCGCAAGATCGTCGTCCGGCACCGTGAGTTTCCCCGCTTTGTGCAGGCCAAAGAACGGCGTCTCTGGCTCGATGGTGAGCTGATAGAGCGACAGATGCTCGGCGGCGTACGAAATCGCGTGCTCAAGCTCGGCTTTCCAGTCGGCAATGGATTGGCGCGGCCGCGCATAAATCAGATCGAATGAATAGCGCTCGAAATGCTTGCGCGCGATCGCGACCGCATCGAGCGCCTCCTGCGCGCTATGCAGGCGGCCCAATTCCTTCAACGACGCATCGTCGAGCGCCTGCACGCCGAGCGAGACGCGGTTCACACCGGCTGCACGAAATCCCCTGAAGCGTTCGGCCTCGACGCTGGTCGGGTTTGCTTCGAGCGTCACTTCGACGTTCGGCGCGATGCTCCAGTGTTTCGCCGCCGCATCGAGAATGGCCTGCACGCTCGACGGCTGCATCAGCGACGGCGTGCCTCCGCCAAAGAACACCGTGGAAACCGTGCGGCCCGGAATGCGCGCGGCAATGGTTTCGATTTCGCGCTCGAATGCGCGCACGAAACGCGCTTCGTCCACCGCAGCGTGTCGAACATGGCTATTGAAGTCGCAATACGGGCATTTCGACAGGCAGAACGGCCAGTGAATGTAGAGGCCGAACGCGGGCGCATCAGCGGACAAGGCAGGCCTCCGCGAGTTTTACGAAAGCGCGGGCACGATGCGACAGTCCTTTTCCGAGCGGCGGCAGCCCGTGTTTTTCTTCCGGCGGCATTTCGCCGAAGGTGCGCTCGTGCCCATCCGGCAGGAACATCGGGTCGTAGCCAAACCCTTTCGTGCCGCGCGGCGGCCAGACCAGCGTGCCGTCGATGCGCGCTTCGAATTCTTCCATGTGGCCGTCCGGCCAGCAGACACACAGCGCCGACACGAAATGCGCCTTGCGTTGTGCAGGCAAAGTTGCGCCGCGCTCCTGCAACAGCTTTTCGATCTGCGCCATTGCGCCGTTAAAATCCTTGTCCGGCCCCGCCCAGCGCGCGGAGTAAATTCCCGGGTCACCTCCAAGCGCATCGACGACAAGACCTGAATCGTCGGCGAATGAAGTGAGGCCGCTTTTCTGCGCCGCAGCTTGCGCCTTGATGCGTGCATTGGAGCGGAACGTTTCGCCGGTTTCGTCCGGCTCCGGCAAATTCAATTCGCCCGCAGACACGGCTTCAATTCCGTAAGGCGCAAGTAGATCGCGCATCTCGCGAAGTTTGCCTGCGTTATGCGTCGCGACGACGATGCGGCCCGTGATGGCGCGATGCGCCTTCGTTTTGGCCGCGTTTGCGCTCACGCCAGCGCCGCCTTCTGTTTGATGACGAGTTCGCCGACACCTTTGCGCGCGAGCGCGAGTAGCGAAAGAAGTTGTTCCTCGCTGAACGGCGTTTTTTCGGCGGTACCCTGCACTTCGACGATGTTGCCGGTGCCGGTCATTACGAAATTCGCATCGGTGTCGGCGTCCGAATCTTCCGCGTAGTCGAGATCGAGTACCGAGACATTCTTGTGAATGCCGCACGAGATCGCGGCCACATGATCGCGTACGACGTCGCCTTTCACCATGTCCCGTGCCTTCATCCAGTTCACGCATTCCGACAGCGCAACCCATGCGCCGGTGATGGAAGCCGTGCGCGTGCCGCCATCGGCCTGCAGCACGTCGCAATCGAGCGTGATCTGGCGTTCGCCCAAAGCCACGAGATCAACCACCGAACGCAGCGAGCGTCCGATCAGGCGCTGGATTTCCACTGTACGGCCGGATTGCTTGCCGGATGCCGCCTCGCGGCGTGTGCGTTCGTGCGTGGCGCGCGGCAGCATGCCGTACTCCGCGGTGACCCAGCCGCGTCCACGGCCCTTGAGCCACGGCGGCAGCTTGTCTTCCAGCGTCGCTGTCACGAGCACATGGGTGTCGCCGAATTTCGCGAGGCAGGAGCCTTCGGCATATTTCACCTGGCCGCGCGCAAGCGACACGGAGCGCATTTCGTCGGGCTGTCGGCGGCTTGGCCGCATGGAGAATCCTTGGGCAATATGTGGAGTGGCACAGCTTTTAGGAGCCACGGCTGCCGCCGACAAGGGCAAATGGCGGTTAACGCGCGGCGGCTCAAGACTTGAACTTGGGGCCTGAAAACGACACCTTCAGCCGTCCTTGGTGGAGTCAAACTTGTCCCACGACATTCCGATCGGAACAAACCGGGTTGGCCTCGCTCAACTGAGCGACCGCTCGCGCGAGATTTTCCGGCAAATCGTCGAGAGCTATCTCGCGACCGGCGAACCCGTCGGCTCGCGCAATATCTCGCGCCTGATCGGGATGAGCCTGTCTCCCGCCTCGGTCCGCAATGTCATGTCGGACCTTGAGGCCCTCGGCCTCGTCTATGCACCGCACACCTCGGCGGGCCGTCTGCCGACCGAATTGGGGCTTCGTTTCTTTGTCGATGCTTTGATGCAGGTCGGCGACCTCAACGATCGCGACCGCCGCACGATGGACGCGCAGCTCTCGACCGCCGGCACGACAGTCGAAGGCGTGTTGACCGAGGCGACCGGATTGCTGTCGGGGCTGACGCGTGCCGCCGGCGTGGTCGTCACCGCAAAGTCTAATTACCGTCTGAAGCACATCGAGTTCGTGCGGCTGGAACCTGAGCGGGCGCTGGTTGTCATGGTGTCGGAGGATGGGCAGGTCGAAAACCGCATCCTGCAGGTGCCGGTTGGTCTTCCGACATCGGCGCTGACTGAGGCGACGAATTTCCTCAACTCACGCATTCGCGGCAAGACGCTCGCTGACGCCCGCACCGAAATGGAAGCGACACTGGAAACCGGGCGCGCGGAGCTCGATCAGCTCACGCAGAAAATTATTGCCGCCGGTCTTGCGAGCTGGTCGGGCGGGGCGAAGGACGATCGCAAGCTGATCGTGCGCGGGCAAGCCAATCTGCTCGAAGACCTGCATGCGCTGGAGGATCTGGAGCGCGTGCGGCTTCTGTTCGACGATCTGGAAACCCACCGCGATGTAGCGGATCTGCTCGGCCGTGCCGAACTGGCGGAGGGGGTTCGCATCTATATCGGCTCTGAGAACAAGCTGTTCTCGATGAGCGGCTCGTCCACGATTGTGGCCCCCTATTCGGACCGGCAAGGCCAGATCGTGGGTGTCATCGGCGTGATCGGACCGACGCGCCTGAACTATGCGCGCGTGATACCCATGGTCGATTACACCGCCAAGCTCGTCAGCCGCCTGATCGACGGCTCCTGATCCAAAGCTTGATTTTTTCCTCGCGTGACCTGATATGCGGGCGCAACCACTCGCATGCGGAATTTAGGACATGACGGATAAAGACGGGCCGAAGGGTCCGGCCGCTCCGGCAGACGACAACAGCGCGGCCATGCCGGATACGGCGCCTGAAATGGTGCCTGCCGAGCAGGTCACGGCTGCCCTCGAAGCGGCTGCCGATTTCAAGGACAAGCTGCTGCGCTCGCTGGCCGAGATGGAAAATCTTCGCCGCCGCACCGAGCGCGAGGTCGCCGATGCGCGCGCTTATGGCATCACGGCCTTCGCGCGGGACGTGCTGGGCGTTGCGGACAACATGCGCCGCGCGCTGGAAGCAGGCGGGGAGGAGCTTCGCGCCTCCGGTGACGCACATGTTATCGCGCTGCTGGACGGCGTCGAACTGACCGAACGCGAATTGCTCAAGTCGCTCGAGAAGAACGGCATCAAGCGGATCGAACCGCTCGGCGAGAAATTCGATCCGAATATCCATCAGGCGATGTACGAGGTGCCCGATCCGTCAGTGCCGGCCGGTACGATCGCGCAGGTGGTGCAGGCCGGTTATCTTATCGGCGAGCGTGTGCTGCGGCCGGCATTGGTCGCGGTCGCCAAGGGTGGTTCCAAGCCCGCCGCGGAAGCTCCGTCAAATGACAACGCCGAGGCGGACGAAAGCCGCTAGTTTTTCGCGTCAGCGCGCGCCCACCGAATCGCGAACCTTACGAAAGCGCGGAAACGCTTCGGCCCATTTTTCCTTTGGTGCGACGCCGACCATCTGGATGATGCCGCCGGAGCCGAACCGGACCCATTGAACGATTGAAAATTCGGCGCCGGACAGAGCGTTCTTGGCTTCGACGCGCATTTCGAATCCTTGCTGCCCGCCGAGCCGTATCGGTTCCGCGAAGGTCACGCGCATATCCTTGAACGTGGACATATTCGCAAGCAGGTCGCGCGAAAAGTTGGCGCGCTCGCGCTCCGGTACCTGCGGCGTTGGAGCGGCGCCGATGATCATGTGAGAGTCCGAGGCAAATTCACCGGCTTTTTTCGGATCCTCGCCCAAGAGCAGCGATCGGTTCTCGGCGACTTTGAGAATCTGAAAGCCACCGAGGTCCTCGACACGGAACGGCAGCAGCGCAAGTTCTTCTTCGACCGGCGTGGCGCGGATCGCGACGGTCGTGAGCGCGGCGCGGACGGCGTCTTCGGGATAGACATCCTTGGCCGCTTCCGGGACGAGCACGTTCACCGCGACCGCTAGATCCTGAAGCTTCGCGAACAGGAGCCATTTTCTGGCTTTTATTCCCGGCGCGTCCTCAGTGCCGGTGAACAGCAGGCCTTGGCCGCCCGAGATCGCAAAGTCCTCGCGCTTTTCGACCGTAAGCCCCTGTTTACGAACCGCCTCGATGGAATCCGCCTTCTCGATTTCGGCGAATGCGCCCGGCGGCACTTCGAACAGGACAATCAACGCCTTGTTGTCGGAATCCTGAAACCCGCGAAACACGGTGCTCGGCGTGAAGCCCTTGGGTGCCGCAAGGCCGATCCGCGATCCGGCCGGAAACACAACATCGGCGGTGCTGGCGGGGAGGAATGTTGCGCCGAGAATGGCAAAAGCGGCGAAAAGGCTAATCGGTGACGGATACCGCATCGACACTGTTTCCATAACTTTACCGGCTCTTTACGGCGCTTCTGGCATGAGAAGCTATGCTTTTCGCGCGTCCGCAGCCCGGTTCTCCAGCCGACGAACTCTACGGCAAAATGACCGTTGCCGCCGTGGTTTTCGCGGCGGTGTTCGAGATCGGCTATTTCGCCAACACGCATCCGCCCTTCGAAGCGCTGGGCTATCTGATCGGCCGCGATTTCGTCAATTCTTGGATGGGCGCGCGCGCCGTGTGGAGCGGACATATCGCCGCGTGGTTCGATTTCGAGACCTATAATGCCGCGCTGCGCGCGTTGTTCGGTGCAAATTTCCCCGAGCACAACTGGTCCTATCCGCCGCATCTTCTCCTGTTCACCTGGCCATTCGCGGCTCTCTCGTACCTGCCCGCTTACGGCGTGTGGTGCGCGATTGGATATGCGGTTTATCTGCTTGTGGTTTTGCGTGGAGAAAAACGGCCGGGCCGCATCTTGATGCACGCCTTGGCGCCGGCCGCGCTGGTCAACATCTTCGCCGGCCAGAATGGATTGTTCAGCGCCGCGCTGATGATCGGCGCGTTGAGCCAGATGGATCGCCGTCCGGTTTTTTCGGGGATTTCGTTTGCGCTGCTCACGATGAAGCCGCAACTCGGTCTGCTCGTCCCGCTGATGCTCGTGCTCACCGCGCGCTGGCGCGTACTCGTCTCGGCGATTTCTGTGACGGTCATGCTGGCCGCCGTTACATCGCTGATGTTCGGCTCGAATGTCTGGATCGACTACGTCAAAGTTGCGATGCCGATGCAGCAGATCGTGCTGACACATGGCAGCGGAATTTTTCCCGCGATGATGCCGACCGCGTTCATGAATGCGCGCATCGCGCAACTGCCGCTCGAATGGTGCTGGGTCGTGCAGGGCATTGTCTCCGCCGCTGCGATTGCCTCGGTCGTCTGGACCTTCTGGAAACGGCGTGACCGTGATCTTTCGCTCGCGCTGTTTGTCACGGCATCCTTTCTCGTGACGCCTTATGCGTTCAACTACGACATGGTCGTATTCACGTGGATCGTCATGCTCGTCCGCGATCATGAAAGCTCGACCATGAAGGACCATCGCCTCGCACTCGCGGTCTGGACCTTGCCGGTGTCCACCATCCTGCTTGGCCTCGCGAATATCCCGGTATCGTCTCTGGTGCTGTTGGCCTTCGCCGCGCGACTTCTGTGGCGGCTCGCCCATGAGGGCGCGACGCAGAAAAATGCCGCACCCGTTGGACTTGCGGCGGCAGCCTGAGCGGTCGGGTATCGCTTAAGCAAACCTCAACCCGGCTGGGCCATTGATGGGGCCTCCCTGAGGGCGCGAGCCATGCCTGCTACTCTCCGACAGCCTCCGTTTGCCGTGCTGCTGCTCCTTGTCTGGCTCGCGGCCGCATCCGGGCTGATGCTGGAAAACTGGGCCGATACCGGCCGCACGCTGCTCGACACCGACGATGCGATGCGCCTGACGCAAATGAAGGCGTGGCTTGCCGGCCAGGGCTGGTTCGACCTGCATCAATCGCGGCTACAGCCACCGCACGGCTATGACTCGCACTGGTCGCGCCTGATCGACGCAGGACTTGCCGGCCTCTTTTTCGCCTTCCGAATTTTTGCCGCGCCCGATTTTGCGGAACGCCTGATGCGCGCGATATGGCCGCTGCTCTGGCTGCTGCCAACAATGGCAGGCATGGCTGCGATTGCGTGGCGGCTGGCCGGACGCGAAGCAGCGCTTGTTGCGCTTGTGCTCGCGCTAGTTGGCGTGCCGGCCTATCAGCAATTCACGCCGGGCCGCATCGATCATCACAACGTGCAGATCGCGCTGACTATGCTCACGGTCGCGGCCACGGTCTGGTCGGACCGTTTTCCGCTTGCCGGATTCGCAGCAGGCTTTTCGACCGCAGCGGCTCTCGCCATCGGCTATGAGGCGCTTCCGTATCTTGCAGCCTGTGGTCTTGCTTTCGTCATCCGTTTCGTCGCCGATCTGAAAGGCACGCGCGCCTTGCGTAACTATGCGCTGGCACTCGCCGCCGGATCGGTTGCATTCTTTCTGGTCAGCGTTCCGCCCGAACACTGGACGCGGCCGCTCTGTGACGCTGTCGCGATAAACGCGGTTGCGGCGATTGTCGCCGGATCGCTCGTGCTCGCGGGTGCCGCGCAAATCGTGCCGGTGCGCGAACAGCCGCGCGTCGGCGTGGTTGTGTTCGCTGGCCTCGTCATGCTTGCCGTTGGAATTGCGTTTGAGCCGCGTTGCCTGAAAGGTCCCTATGCCATGGTGGACCCGGCGGTGTGGCCGATCTGGCTGTCGGAAGTTCGCGAGATGCAGCCCTTGCTGCGCGTGTTCGAGATCAATCCGCTGACCGCGACGGCTATCGCAGCGTTTCCTTTCGCAGGCGTGCTGGCGAGCATTTCGCTCTGGCACGATCAGCGGACCCGTAACGATTACGGCACGCTGGTCGCGCGCACAGTCTTTCTGATCGCCGTGCTGACGACGCTGCTTGCGATCCGAGCCTATTCCTACGCCATCTGGCTTGGCATGCCGATCGTGGCCGCGGCGGCGCTGAAACTTTTTGACCTGTTGAAGCTTCGCACCTTGGGCGGCCGCGCCTTCGCGTCGCTCTTGTTGACGCCGCTCGCCTTGTCATCCGGAGCGATTGGCGTTGCGAGCGCGGCAGGATTTGACGACCGCGACAGCTTCGCGCGCCCGGCGTCCCGCGCTTGCTTTGAGACGGCGAATTACGCCGCGCTGTCGGATATTCCTCCCGGCCTGATCGTCGGCGATGTCAGTTACGGTCCCTTCGTTCTGGCGCTAACCCACCATCGCGTGCTGGCCGCGCCGTACCATCGGTTGACCGTCGGGATTACCGCAACGCACCACATCCTCACATCCAGGCCCGATATCGCAGAGGAAATGGCGCGCGGTGTCGGCGCGCAATACATTCTGGCCTGCGGGCTGCGTCCGCCGGACGGGATTGCCGCCCAGGACCTCGCTTCAAGCCTGTGGGGCCAGTTGCAGGCGGGTCAGGTTCCTGAATGGCTGGAGCCGGTGCAGCTTCGCGATACGGTCCTCAAGGTCTATCGCATCCGCGGCTGAGGGTCTCAAAGCCTTGGGGAATGGCCATAAGTCCTTGCGGCTTAAAGTCCCTCTCCTATATGAGCCATGACGCCGCAGAGGGGCGCGGCTGAAGTTTAATTTGTGGGGATCGGAAACGGGTGAGCGGTCGATCCGCAAAACCCATCCGGGTGCCGAAAGGGCCTGGCCGGTCTGCCTGAACGAGAGGGATTGAAAGACCATGGCTAAGGTCATCGGCATCGACCTCGGCACCACGAATTCGTGTGTGGCCGTGATGGAAGGAAAAAGTCCGCGCGTCATCGAGAACGCAGAAGGCGCGCGCACCACGCCGTCGATCGTCGCGTTTTCCGACGACGGTGAGCGTCTCGTCGGCCAGCCGGCCAAGCGCCAGGCGGTGACGAATCCGGAACGCACCATTTTCGCGGTGAAGCGCCTCATCGGCCGCCGCTACGACGATCCGATGGTCGAGAAGGACAAGAAACTTGTCCCGTACAAGATCGTCAAAGCCAGCAATGGCGACGCATGGGTCGAGGTCGACGGCAAGGCGTATTCGCCGTCGCAGATTTCAGCCTTCATCCTGCAGAAGATGAAAGAGACGGCGGAAGCCAATCTCGGCCACAAGGTCGAGCAGGCGGTCATCACCGTTCCGGCGTACTTCAACGACGCGCAGCGCCAGGCGACCAAAGACGCCGGCAAGATCGCGGGCCTTGAAGTCCTGCGCATCATCAACGAGCCGACCGCGGCCGCACTCGCTTACGGCCTCGACAAGACCAAGACCGGCACCATCGCGGTGTACGATCTCGGCGGCGGTACGTTCGATATTTCAATTCTGGAAATCGGCGACGGCGTGTTCGAGGTGAAGTCGACGAACGGTGACACGTTCCTCGGCGGCGAAGACTTCGACATGCGTCTGGTCAGCTATCTCGCCGACGAATTCCAGAAGGAGCAGGGCATCGACCTGCGCAAGGACAAGCTCGCGCTGCAGCGGCTGAAGGAAGCCGCCGAAAAAGCGAAGATTGAGCTGTCGTCCACGACGCAGACCGAAATCAACCTGCCCTTCATCACCGCGGATGCCTCGGGTCCGAAGCATCTGACCATCAAGCTCACGCGCGCGAAGTTCGAGGCGCTGGTGGACGATCTCGTCCAGCGGACCGTCGAGCCGTGCCGCGCCGCGCTGAAGGATGCGGGCCTGTCGGCTGCCGAGATCAATGAAGTCGTTCTTGTCGGCGGCATGTCGCGCATGCCGAAGGTGCAGGAAATCGTGAAGCAGTTGTTCGGCAAGGAGCCGCACAAGGGCGTGAACCCGGATGAAGTCGTTGCGGTCGGCGCGGCCATTCAGGCCGGCGTGCTGCAGGGCGACGTCAAGGACGTGCTGCTGCTCGACGTGACTCCGCTTTCGCTCGGCATCGAGACGCTGGGCGGCGTGTTCACGCGGCTTATCGACCGCAACACCACGATCCCGACCAAAAAGGCGCAAGTCTTCTCGACGGCTGACGACAATCAGGGTGCCGTGACGATCCGCGTTTTCCAGGGCGAGCGCGAGATGGCGGCCGATAACAAGATGCTCGGCAATTTCGACCTCGTCGGAATTCCACCGGCGCCGCGCGGTGTGCCGCAGATCGAAGTGGCGTTCGACATCGACGCGAACGGCATCGTCAACGTCCACGCCAAGGACAAGGGCACCGGCAAGGAGCAGCAAATCCGCATCCAGGCATCGGGTGGTTTGTCCGAAGCCGACATCGACAAGATGGTGAAGGACGCCGAAGCCCACGCGGAGGACGACAAGAAGCGCAAGGCCGCAGTTGAAGCAAAGAACCACGGCGAAGCCCTCGTCCATGCCACCGAGAAAGCATTGTCCGAGCACGGTTCGAAGGTTGACGACGCAACCCGTTCGTCGATCGAGAACTCGATGGCCGATCTGAAGGAAGCGCTGAAAGGCGACGATTCCGAAGTGATCGCCACAAAGACGAATGCGCTTGCTCAGGCTTCGATGAAGCTCGGCGAGGCGATGTACAAGCAGCAGGCCGATGCCGAAGGCGGCAGCGATCATGACAGCGCGACCGGCGCTGACGGCAAGAAGGAAGACGTTGTCGACGCGGAGTTCACCGAAGTCGACGACGACAAGAAGAACAAGAAGTCGGCTTAAAAGGAAATCGACGGCCCTCGTCTTCGCAGACGGGGGCCGTTCGTCTTTCTGAGCAAGAAGAATGTCAAAACGCTGCTTTTACGAAACGCTTGAAGTCGAACGAAGCGTCGACGATGGCCAGATCAAGACGGCCTTCCGCAAGCTCGCGATGAAATGGCACCCGGATAAAAATCCGGGCGATCAGGCATCCGAAAACCGCTTCAAGGAAATCAACGAAGCCTACGAAATTCTGAAAGACCCGAACAAACGGGCTGCCTACGACCGCTTCGGTCACGCCGCGTTTGAGCAGGGCGCGGGCGGCGGCGGCGCGCACGGCTTCGGAACAGATTTCGCCTCGACCTTCGCCGACATCTTTGAAGGCGTGTTCGGCATGGGCGGTGCTGCCCGCCAGCGCAGCGCATCGGGGCGCGAGCGTGGTGCTGATCTTCGCTTCAATATGGAAATCACGCTGGAGGATGCGTTCGCGGGAAAAACCGCGGAGGTCCGCATTCCGACTTCGGTGGTGTGCGAAACTTGCTCCGGCACGGGCGCGAAGGCAGGCACCAAGCCGAAGACCTGCCAGCATTGCGGTGGTCAGGGCAAAGTGCGCCACGCGCAAGGCTTCTTTACGCTCGAGCGTACTTGTCCGATCTGTCAGGGACGCGGCCAGGTAATCGAGGACCCATGCCCAAGCTGTTCCGGCTCTGGCCGTGTCACGCGCGAACGCACCTTGTCGGTCAACATCCCGGCAGGGGTCGAGGACGGCACGCGCATTCGTCTTGCCGGTGAAGGTGAAGCGGGATTGCGCGGCGGGCCTTCGGGCGATCTCTATATTTTTCTCGGTATTGCGCCGCACGCGTTTTTCCAGCGCGACGGTGCGGACCTGCATTGCCGCGTTCCCATCTCGATGGTGACAGCGGCCATCGGCGGAGACTTCGAAGTCCCGACCATCGAGTCAGCCAAGAGCCGGGTCAAAGTTCCGGCTGGCACCCAGTCCGGCCGCCGCTTCCGCCTGCAGAGCAAGGGAATGCCGGTTCTTCGTTCGCGCCAGACCGGGGATATGTACGTTCAGGTCGTGGTCGAAACGCCCCAGAACCTGACAAAGAAACAACGCGATTTGCTTGCGGAATTCGAAAAGCTCTCGTCGAAGGAGACTCATCCAGAATCCGCGAGTTTCTTCTCCCGGGTCAAGGACCTGTTCGATGGGCTGGGAAGCAGAGCAAATTCCTCGTAACTTGACGTGATCTGTCTCTGACGATACGGCTCGCATTCGCGAGTGTCCGCGCTCCTTCGGCGTCACTTGAATGCAAATGCAGTTACCGGAAAAGCGCGACAAGAAGCGCATCAACCTCGAAGACGAGGTAAAGCAGTTCCGGGCGTGGCTCACGACGCGTTTGCAGAAGCAGCCCGGCAAGAACGCCAAGACCAAAAGCACCAAGAAGCCAATCAATTTCGACGACGAGGTCAAACTCGTCCGTGCCTGTCTCGCGACGCACCTTCACATGCCCACGCCGACGCCGGCCGGTGTCGCAAAAAAGCGCATCAATTTCGACGACGAGGTCAAACTCGTCCGTGCGTGGATCGAAAAGCGCTTGCAGCCGCTGCCGAAGGACAAGAAGAAAAGCGACCGTCTCGACGACGAAGTCCGATTCATAAAAACATGGCTCGAGAAACCACTCGACATCGGCGCGGTATCGCCTTCGAGCCGGATGCTCGCGCGCACGATGGCGCGCTACGTCGACCCGAAATCGCACGGCCCGGTTATCGAACTTGGACCGGGCACAGGCCCGGTTACGGAAGCCTTGGTCGAGCGCGGGATCGATCCGTCGCGTCTGGTCCTCGTGGAATTCGATCCAGTCTTCTGCAAATTGTTGCGTGCGCGCTACCCCAAGGCAACGATTGTTCAGGGCGACGCTTACCGGCTGAAGCTGACGCTCGATCATCTCATGCAGGAACCCGCCGCCGCCGTGGTGTCGAGCCTTCCGCTGCTCACCAAACCAATCCGCACACGATTGCGTCTGGTACACGATGCGATGGCGCTGATGCAGCCTGCGGCGCCGTTCATTCAATTCACCTATTCGATGACGACCCCGCCGATTCCGAAGCGCACACTTGGCCTGAAAGCCGAAGCTTCCGATCGCATCTGGATGAACCTGCCGCCCGCCCGCGTGTGGAGCTTCCGGCGGGCGTAAGCCCGCCATTCCCTCGTGGAAACCGGGCCTTCCGGCTTCGCGATGCGCGGCGGATGGGCTAAACCACGCTCATGCCCGCCCCCAAAATCCTTGTTTTCGCAGGCTCGATCCGCACCGGATCGTTCAACGCAAAGCTTGCCGCGCTTGCGGCCAAGGAGCTTTCGATCGCGGGTGCCGAGGTGACGCGCATATCGCTCGTCGATTATCCGATGCCAATCTACGACGGCGATCTGGAAGCGCGCTCCGGTCCGCCCGAGAACGCCACCAAGCTCAAGCAGATGATGATGCTGCATCAAGGCGTGTTCATCGCAAGCCCCGAATACAACGCGTCGGTCACACCGCTCCTGAAGAATACCATCGACTGGATTTCGCGCGTGCGCGGAATGCGCGAGCAGCCGCTCGCCGCCTACAAGAACCGGGTCTTTGCCATCGGCGGCGCGTCCAACGGACAATATGGCGCGATGCGTTCGCTGCTGGCGCTGCGTCAGGTTTTGGAAATTGGCTGCGGCGCGATGGTGATCCCGGAACAGATCGCGGTGAACAAGGCGGCCGAGGCGTTCGACGATATGGAAAATCTCAAAGACGAAGCGACAGCAGCGCGGCTGAAGGCCGTGTTGCAGCGGCTGATGGATGTCGCGCAATGGGCCGGAGGAGGCCAATGACGATCGCGCCGGAGGATCGGTTGATCGTCGCGCTCGATCTTCCGGGTGTCGCGCAGGCCGAGGCGATGATTGCAAAACTCGGCGACAGCGTGACCTTTTACAAAATTGGCTATCAGCTCGCCTTCGCGCATGGTTTGACGCTGGCGGAAAAG
Organism: Pseudorhodoplanes sinuspersici; assembly: GCA_945862935.1. Taxonomy (GTDB): domain Bacteria; phylum Pseudomonadota; class Alphaproteobacteria; order Rhizobiales; family Xanthobacteraceae; genus Pseudorhodoplanes; species Pseudorhodoplanes sinuspersici_A. The sequence goes on from CAMBBO010000002.1 coordinate 48,054, forward strand.
CTCGCGGCGTCAGGCAAGAAAGTGTTTATCGATCTCAAGCTGCACGACATCGGCAATACGGTCGCGGGCGGTGTGTCGAGCGTTGCGAAACTTGGCGGCACGTTCCTCACCGTCCACGCCTACCCGCAGACGATGAAAGCCGCGGTCGAAGCGCGGCGCGGAACGAATTTGAAAATCCTCGCTGTGACGGTTCTGACGTCCTACGACCAAAACGACCTCGGCGAGGCGGGTTATGCTGGCTCGGTCGCCGACCTCGTGAAGACGCGCGCGTTGCAGGCAAAATCAATCGGCATCGACGGTCTGGTCTGTTCGCCCGAGGAAGTGAGCGCCGTGCGCGCCATCGTCGGCAACGACATGGTGCTGGTGACGCCCGGCATTCGTCCCGCAGGCGCGGCAGTTGGCGACCAGAAGCGCATCATGACGCCATCGAAGGCAATCGCTGCGGGCGCCGATTATCTCGTGGTCGGGCGTCCGGTGACGGAAAGTGCCGATCCGAGAGCCGCCGCCGACGTCATCGTCGCGGAAATCGCGAATACGATTTAATTCTCATGGAGAGCACCAAAAAAATGGCGAAGGGATATTGGGTTGCGAATATCGATGTGACTGACATGGATGGTTATAAGCTCTACGCCGTTGCCAATGCAGAGCCGTTCCGGAAATACGGCGCAAAATTTTTGACGCGGGGTGGAAAATCGGAGCACGTAGAGGGGCAACTGCGCTCTCGCATCGTGGTTATCGAATTTCCGGATTATCAGGCTGCATTGGATTGCTATCATTCACCGGAATATCAGAAGGCAAAGGTGCTCCGCATTGGCAAAGGGGTCGGCGAGATTACTGTCGTCGAGGGCTACGACGGCGCGCAGCCTTGATGGCTGACAGCGCGCCCGCCTGCGGTTATACCCCGCGCAGGATTTTCGGAGGCTGACAAATGGCCGATATGCGGCTCGTGGTGGCGGGTGCGGGCGGACGCATGGGGCGCACGCTCATCCGTGCGCTTGCCGAAGTCGAGGGCGTCACGCTCGGCGGCGCGTTTGAAGCCGAAGGCTCTGCCGTGATCGGCAGCGACAGCGGCGAACTCGCGGGCCTCGGCAATAACGGCATTGCCGTTACGGTTAATCCGGAGGCGCTGCTCGCGAATGCCGACGGACTGATCGATTTCACCATTCCCGCAGCAACCCTTGCGCTTTCCGAACTGACCGCGCGGCGCGGCTGCGTTCATATCATTGGTACGACCGGGATGAGCGAAGGCGACGACGCGGCGCTCGCCGCTGCCGCGAAGCGCGCGATCATCGTGAAATCCGGCAACATGAGTCTCGGTGTTAATCTTCTGGGTGCACTGGCGAAGCGCGTTGCCAAGACGCTTGGCGATGATTTCGACATTGAAATTCTCGAAATGCATCACAACAAAAAGATCGACGCGCCGTCCGGCACCGCGCTGCTTCTCGGGCAGGCGGCGGCGGACGGGCGAGGGATCAAACTTGCCGGGCATTCGGTGCGTTCGCGCGATGGCCATACCGGGGCGCGCAAGGCCGGCGATATCGGCTTTGCCACGCTGCGCGGCGGCTCCGTGGTCGGCGAGCATTCGGTGATTTTCGCAGGCCATGCCGAACGCATCGAACTCACCCACAAGGCTGAGGACCGGATGATTTTCGCGCGCGGCGCGCTGCATGCGGCGTTGTGGGCGCGGACGCAAAAGCCCGGCCTCTATTCGATGATGGATGTGCTTGGACTGAAAGATTTTTAAGTGAGGTTCTTGTGACTATCCGCGCTGGCCGAGTGTCGCACTGGATCGGGATTGTTCTGGCGCTGCCGCTTGCCGTGTTGACCGCAATCGAAATCGTAAGCTGGACGCGCGGCGGCTATCCCCCGACCGTCGGAATAAGCGAAGTGCTTTTCGTTATTGGAGCCGTGCTGATCGCGATGCTGTCAATCTACGCGATGTGCAGGGCCATCGGCTTCGTCGCCGTCAGGTTAGCCCGTCGGGATTCACGCTAAAGGGAATGACTATGGATCGCTTGCTTGTTCTCGTTCGTCACGGCCAGAGCGAATGGAATCTGAAAAACCTGTTCACTGGCTGGAAGGACGTCGACCTCACCGAGCAAGGCGTTAATGAAGCGCGCGAGGCGGGGCGCAAGCTTAAGGCGCAGGGCCTTGCCTTCGATGTGGCGTTCACGTCCGTCTTGAAGCGCGCACAGCGTACGCTCGACCTGATCCTCACGGAGATGGGCGCAAGCGGCGTCCCCATTATGCGCGATCAGGCTTTGAACGAGCGTCACTACGGCGACCTCGTCGGCATGAATAAGGACGACGCGCGCAAAAAGTGGGGCGAGGAGCAGGTGCTGCAATGGCGCCGCTCCTACGATATCCAGCCGCCCGGTGGTGAAAGTCTGAAAGACACGGTCGCGCGCACCCTGCCTTATTTCATTCAGGAGATACTGCCGCGTGTGCTGCGGGGTGAGCGCACCATTGTGGCCGCGCACGGCAATTCGCTGCGCGCGCTGGTGATGGTGCTGGAGCGGCTTTCGCCCGACGGCATCCTCAAGCGCGAACTCGCGACCGGCGTGCCGATCGTTTATCGCCTGAACGCCGATTCCACCGTCGCTTCGCAGCTTGATCTGGCCGCATGAGCGGACAAGTCCGCATCTGGTTGTGAGTTAAGCATTCCCGGTAAGGTAA
>CAMBBO010000003.1 GCA_945862935.1 Pseudorhodoplanes sinuspersici
ACGCGGCGCGGTCGAGGTCAGCGACGACGAACGGCTGGTGGCACAACTCGGCGGGTGGCTCCGCAACGGCGAGGCGCGGCAACAAAGCGCGCAAGCCGGTATCAAGACCGTGACGCGGCTTGGTGGCGCACTGGAGCGAACGCTGCTGCAACTCCAGCCTTACCTGATGCAATTGCATATCAACTTGCGGCCGGGCGATGCGTGATCCCGATTTCTGGTGGGAGGATCGCTCCCTCGCGGCTCTGCTGCTGCGGCCTGCAGCCTTTTTCTACGGCGCGATCGCAGCAAACCGAATGCGCCGGACAGGCAAGCGCGCAAATGTGCCGGTGATTTGTCTCGGCAATTTCACGCTTGGCGGCGCCGGCAAAACGCCAGCCGCCATCGCGGTCGCAAAGCTGCTCGGCGATATGGGCGAGCGTCCTTATTTTCTTACGCGCGGCTATGGCGGCACGCTGTCCGGCCCGGTGCAGGTCGATCCGGCAAAACATGGCGCGCGGGATGTGGGCGACGAGCCCCTTTTGCTTGCGCGCCACGCACCGGTGATTGTCGCGCATGATCGCGCGGCGGGCGCTGGTTTCGCGGAAAGCCGCGGTGCGAGCGCTATCGTGATGGATGACGGCTTGCAAAATCCGGCGCTGCAAAAAGATATTGTCATCGCGGTTGTCGATACGCGGCGGGGCATCGGCAATGCCAATGTCTTTCCGGCGGGTCCCTTGCGCGCGCCACTCAACGCACAACTCGGCCTTGTCGATGCATTGCTCTGGATCGGTGAGCGGCCGCAGCGCGCGGCGGGCGTGATCGAGAAAGCGCGTTCGCGCAACATTGCCGTGCTTCAAGCGCAACTGAAGCTCGACACAGCCGCGATCAAGGCGCTGGGACGCAAAAAGGTTCTTGCCTTTGCAGGGATTGGCGACCCGGAGAAATTCTTCGCAGCGTTATCGGCAGCCGATATCGAAGCCGCCGTCGAGGAAAGCTTCCCCGACCATCATCCCTACAGCGCCGACGATGCGCGGCGGCTACTCGCCCGCTGCGACGAGCGCGGGTTGATTCCGGTGACGACAGAAAAAGATTTCGTGCGGCTCGCCGGAAGCAGCGAACTCAAAACGCTCGCGGCGCGGGCGAAAGCACTCCCGGCCAATCTCGAATTCAAGGATGAAAGCGCCGTGCGGAAATTGCTCGAAAAGGCGCGCACGCGGCGCAAGTAAAATTACTTCGCTGCGGATTCCTGGCGGATGACCGCCTCTGGCGAGGCATAGGCTTCCTGCCGGTCGACGCTCCAGTATTTCAGTTCTTCCAGCGGGATCGGAATGCCGGTCACGGCGCAACGCACGAATGCGCCGGGGCGCACGATGCGAAAATCGCCGTCGAGGAATTTCACCTCGGCTTCACCTGCCATTGGCGGGGGGCGATCGAACCGATTGAGCAAGAAAACCTCCATAATGCCGCCGCCCCGTCGAGGGGGCCGCGCCTGCAAGATAGTCTCTGTCACGGCCGCTTGAAACCCGCCCTTCGTGCTACACTCGCCATCTTCGCAGGGAGCAAAAGCCATGCGCTTTTTCGCGGCGCTTCTTTTCGTCCTGTTGACTTCGACCTTCGCACGGGCGGCCGAACCGATGGAGATTGCCTTGGGCGATTTCCGCCTGAAGGCGATGCTTTACCAGCCCGCGGGCGATGGCCCATTCCCTGCGGTCGTCGCCCTGCATGGCTGCGGCGGATTGGTCAACGCCAACGGCAAGCATCGCCCGGAATACGACGACTGGGCCGACCTGCTCGTCAAAGCGGGTTTTGTCGTGATTTTCCCGGACAGCTATTCCTCGCGTGGCGTTGGCCCGCAATGCACGGTGCAACGCCGCCCGGTGCGGCCCGACCGCGAACGGCTTGCCGATGCGAATGCAGCCCGCTCCTGGCTGCAGCACCAGAAATTCGTGCAGGCCGACCGGGTGGGACTGCTTGGCTGGTCGCACGGCGCCATCGCCGCGCTATGGACAGTGCGTCCCAATTCCGCGCCGAAGGACAGCCTGCCCGATTTTCGTGCCGCGATTGCGCTCTATCCGGGATGCCGGCGGCTGAACGATACGGCTTGGAGCGCCCGCATCCCGACCTTGATCCTGCTTGGAGCGTCCGACGACTGGGTGCGCGCCCGCGACTGCGAACAGATGGTCGCTGAAGCGCGCGGACGAAGCGCGATGGCAACCATCGTCAAATACCGGGGCGCCTATCACTATTTCGACCGGGCCAATCTGCCCGTTCATGAGCGGACCGGGCGAGCCTTCACGCCCGATGGCAGCGGACGCGTGCATGTCGGGACCAATGCCGAAGCCCGTGCGGATGCGCTGAAGCGCGTACCCGACTGGTTGTCGCGCTGATCTGAAAATAAGCAGGCGTCGGCGACCACAGTATCAAATTACCTATTTTACACATTTATAAAATGTGTATTTTTCGAAATGCCCCAGTTTTGGCGGGAACTGGAACGAAGTGGTTACCGCAAGCTTAACCCAGCGAATTGCGTTTTACCGTTTCGCAACCTGTTGGGAGTGGCACATGCAGACCCGAAAGATCCTGAACGGCGCCATCATGGGAGGATTGATCCTTCTCGGCACCACAGCTTTGACAAGCCCGAGCTTCTCGGCCGGCAAAGGAGTCGGCGTTAGCCTCGGCGGAATTTCAGTCGGCGTTACCGTCGGCGGCGGTGGCGGAGCCTCGATCTCCACCGGCGGCCTCGGCGGCGCAGTTGGCTCCATCACGTCCGGCGTTAATGGCGCGGTCGGCGGCGTTGCCGGCGGCCTCGGTAATGCAAGTGGCGCGGGTGGCGGATTCTTCTCGGGCGGTGTTGGAGGCGCATCCGGCGGGGGTTCGGGCGGCGGCTTCTTCAGCGGCGGCTTCGGGCAGCCCATTTCACCGTCGGTCGGAGTCAATCGAAAAACCCGCAGCGTGAATGTTGGCGGCGACAACGGCGTCACCGTTGGCACTCGCTCATCGAAGCGCAAGCTCGGCGTCGCGGCCAAGGTTGGCCCCGATACGACGCGCGGCGCAAAGATCGGCACCGAGCTGAATGGAAATCGCGGCGCGACACCGATCACGACCGAGGCGAACGCCTTTAACGCACCCGGCACCGATGCTGGCGGCAGCAAGGGCAATATCGCCGCGACCGATGTCGGCGTTCTCAACCGCGCTGGATCGTCCACCGGCAATACCGGCGGTAAGACCCCATTGGCTGGCACCAACGTTGGCGTTCTCAACAAGGACAGCAAGACCGGCGACACGAACGGACAATCGCAGCTTGGAGCCACCAATGTCAGTGCGCTCAACAACGGCGGCGAAACCGGCAATACCGGCGGCGTTAAGTCTCCGCTCGCAGGAACGAATGTCGGCGCGCTGAATAACGGCAGCAAAACCGGCGACACCGGCACGAACGACGCGGCTCTTGGCGGCACCAATGCCGGTGTGCTGAACGGCCCCGGCAGCCAGACCGGCAACGGCGGCAATTCGGCTGCGAAGCCGGGCTTCGGGCTTGCATCCACCAATGCTGGCGCTCTCAACGGCGCGGGTAGCAAGACCGGAGACAGCGGCAATCGCACCAATCCGAATGGTATCGCCTCGACCAACGCTGGCGTCCTGAACGGTGCAGGCTCGACCACGGGCGACACCGGCAATGCGAACGGCCGCACTATTCCAATCGGCTCGACCAATGCCGGCGTGCTGAATGGCGCGAACACTCAGACGGGTGACAACGGCAACGGCGCGCCGTCGTCGCTTGCATCAACCAACGCCGGCGTTCTCAACCAGGCCGGCAGCAAGACGGGCGAAAGCGGAAACGGCAATGGCCGGTTCTTGCCCCTCACCGCGACCAACGCGGGCGTGCTGAACGGCCCGAACAGCAATACCGGTGACAGCGGCAATGCGGCTCCGTCCGCTCTTGCTGCCACCAATGCCGGTATCCTGAACGGCGCAAACTCAAACACAGGTGACAGCGGCAACGGCACCAGCCGTCTCGTTCCGCTGGCCTCCTCGAACGCCGGCATCCTGAACGGTGCCGACAGCAACACCGGCAATTCGGGCGATCCGGGCGTCGCGGCACTTGCTGCGACCAATGCCGGCATCCTGAACGGCGCGGAAACCTCGACCGGTCAGACCGGAACGGGAACTGGCCTTACGCCGCTCGCGGCAAGCAACATCGCGGCGCTGAACGACGTGGGTAGCAAGACCGGCGACAATGGCGGCGCTGGCAACCTGCTGTCGAACAACACCGCGCTGCTGAACGGCACGGATACGTCAACCGGCAATACCGGCGGCACAGGCAACAATCCGATTGTTTCGGGCAACACCGCCATCCTTGACGGCGCTGGCTCGACCACCGGAACCGACGGCACGAACAGCAACAACTTCCCGGTTGTGACCGACAACACCAGCATCCTCGGCGGCAATAACACCAACACGGGTGGCAATGCCGGCGACAACGGTTCGACGATTACCTCGGTCCTCGTCAGCATCCTTGCGGGCGAAGACGGTGGCGCCGGAACGCCGGGTCTGCCGGGCTTGCCGGGGCTTCCCGGAACGCCGGGCACACCGGGTACGAACGGCAACGATGGAAATGACGGCACCAACGGTACGAACGGCACCAACGGTAGCGGCGGCGGCGGCGGTGGTGGCGGCGTCGAAATCGGTGGCAACACGTTCAACTACAGCAGCGGCGATGTGAGTGGTGCTGTTGCGGGCCTGAGCGATGCCGACCGGTCCCGGCTGTGGCGGCGCTGCCTGCTGATCCTCAAGGACCCGAAGCGTTATAAGGAACGTGACGTGTGGGTCTGCCGCGAGATCGCGAAGAAGCGGGATCTCAAGAAGGAAGCCGCAAACAAGCGCTAATCGTTCAAACGATCAATAAAAAAACCGGCCGCCGAAAGGCGGCCGGTTTCGTTTTGGCAATTCGTTGCCGCGATCAGAGCCTCGCGTTGATCGAGAACATCACGACGTTGCGGTAATAATCCAGCACGCCGGTGCCGCTCGATCCGAAATTCACCCGGCGGTAATCGACGCCAGCGGTGACGAACGGGTTGATGAAATACTTGAGCGAAGCGAGCGGGCTGATGCTGCGATCGACGCGATTGCCAAGCCGGAAATCATCCTCCACATAGGAGACGCCGCCGCCGACCAGCCATTGCGGATGGAAGCGCCAGTCGAGACGCGCAGCCGCAGTGCTTTCGATAACGCTCACGCCCTGCGTCGCCGTGATGACGTTCATCAGAGCGGATTCTTTTGCCTCGCGGCTACCGAGCACGGTCGCTGTCCAGTTCGGCGCAAGTGCGAAGGCGAGAGCACCGCCATAGGTGTAGGTCGAGATATCTTCAAAGCCGAAGCCGGCATATTCCTGACGCATGTAGCCGGCATAGACTTCGCCCTTCACGCGTGCGCTCGGCCCGTCTTCGAGCAGGATGCCGCCAACGGCGCGATAGCCGCGTGAATCGAAATCGTTGAGTGCGTTGGTGTTGAAGTCGCGGCGATTGCCGGTCCATTCCACGAACACGCTGGTCAGCGGAGCAACCACATAACCGAAGCGTTGCGTGACCGCGCCGATTTCGCCGTTGCGGTATTCCTGGCTGGAAATCGTACCGTCCGTGAGCAGCGGATCCTGATAATGGACCCAGAGATTGGCGACACCGGTTGACGACCAGAACCGGCCGAAGCGGCGGTTCAGCGCGCCCGCCGCCTGGAACGTGTCATAGGCGATCGGTTCGGTGGGGGTCGGAGTTGCAGTGCCGTTGAACAATTCGGATTCACCCGAACCGCGATCTTCGTGCGCGCGGGTGTAACGGAAGCGGCCGATGACCTGCGTATCGTTGTCCGGCATCCAGAGGCTGTTCAGCGCGGCGCCGCCGTTGACCTGATTTTCGGTGATGTAAGTGCGGTGCTGGCGGTCTTCGATATAGCCCTGCGCGACAACAGTTGCGCGTTCACCGGCCCAGCGAAGTGCTGCTTCCGGGCGCACGAACGCGACCCAATCGCTGCGGCGATTTGAATTCGTTGCGAAGACGTTGTCATCGTAATACGCGCCCGCGGTGACGCCCGGATAAAAGACGGTGGCGTTGCCAAGCGCGATGCCGGCCGGCTGCGCCGGCGTGTTCCATGGATCGACCGCAGGAGCAGGATTCGCGTCGCCTTTGCGGCGTTGCGTTACCGGCTCAGGCGCGCCTTGTGTGGTCGGCTGAAAGCCATCGACCGACACGGGGGCGGACAAACGGCCGCTCGGTGAATCGACTTGCGCCATGGCGGCACTCGACAAAGCCAGCGTGCTCGCACTCGCGGCCAACGCTACCAATACAACTGACTTCATCGACGCCCCCTCAACTGCACCAAATCGCTTTCCGCCGCTTGCACGCGTATCCCAAGCGCACCGCAGGATTCCGGTCGTTGAAAACCGGTATTTCCTTAAGGTCGGAAAACTATAGCCACAGCTTCGCGCTACCCGTGTCATCGGGCGAAATACGCTGAGAGGAGCGTGGATAAACGGCTAATAAGCTGTGCAGGGAACCGGGAAAATTGAGTTCCAGTATTTGCAACCAACTGAAAAGAAAAATTCTTTTCGTGCGATGCATCACACAACTGAAGTTCCGTCGCTTGTGGATTAGCTGTGGAAAAACTGTTTGCAAGTTGCAGTCGTTCGAAAGTTCGCGAACGCGCATTGCATTTTTACAACAGAGTTCCGCGTCACGAGAACAGGCTGCCCTGTCCCGATGAACCGGTTCCACTTTTTCGTGGGCGCGGCCTTGCCGGCGTGTCCTCGGATTGCGCTGGCGGATTGTCACCCGCCTGCGCGGTGACACGGCCGTCGGCAAATTCGATTTCAAGCGCCATTCCTGCTGCAACGGCTGCAACCGAATGAAGTGGTGCGCCTGCCGCATCGCGAACCAGCGCGAAGCCACGTCTCAACACGTCCTTGTAGGAAAACGCGTTGAGCAATTTGGCCAAACCTTGCAGGCGCTGGTCCAGCCGCAGGATGTAATTGCCATGTGCGCGCGCGCCGCGCTGCGCCAATGCCTGCACAAGTTCGCGGCCGCGCTGGGTGCGCTGGCGCAGGAGTTGCGGCGACAGCCGCCCGGACAGCCGCGAGAATTGCTGATGATGCACATGGGCGTTGGCGAGCAAGGCGCGCGGCAATTTATCCGACGCGGTGTCGAGCCGCTGGCGCGGAATGGATAACAGCGTGTCGAGTGTCGGCAGCGCGCGCATGGCTGCGCGCAATTCGTTGCGGCGCTCATCCTGTGCGCGCTTCCAAACCGCACGAATGCGGCGCACTTGGCTCTCCAGCCGCGCGCAAAGATCAGCGTGGACCGGCACCGCCATTTCGGCAGCCGCCGTTGGCGTCGGCGCGCGCTTGTCGGAGGCAAAGTCGATCAGCGTCACGTCGGTCTCGTGGCCGACCGCGGAGATCAGCGGGATCATGCTCTCGGCCGCGGCGCGAACGACGATTTCCTCGTTGAACGACCAGAGATCCTCAAGCGACCCGCCGCCGCGCGCAACGATCAGCACATCGGGGCGCGGAATTTTTCCGCCTTCGGGCAGCGCATTAAAGCCCCGGATCGCGGCCGCGATTTCCGCAGCAGCCGTCTCGCCCTGCACGCGCACCGGCCACACGATGACGTGACGCGCGAAGCGATCTTCTAACCGATGCAGGATGTCGCGGATCACGGCTCCTGTCGGAGAGGTCACGACGCCGATCACCTTCGGCAGGTATGGCAAAATCTGCTTGCGCGCCTCGTCGAACAAGCCTTCGGCGGCGAGCGTTTTCTTGCGTTGCTCAAGCAGCGCCATCAGCGCGCCAAGACCCGCGGGCTCAAGCGTCTCGATCACGATCTGATAATTCGAACGGCCGGGATAGGTGGTGATCTTGCCGGTGACGACGACTTCCATCCCCTCTTCCGGCTTGATGCGGAAGCGGTTGAACACCCCCTTCCAGATCACAGCATCGATGCGCGCGCCTTCGTCCTTCAGCGCGAAATAGACGTGGCCGGAAGAATGTGGCCCGCGATAGCCGGAGATTTCGCCGCGAATGCGGACATGGTCGAACTGGTCCTCGACCACGCGCTTGAGCGCCTGGGAAATCTCCGAGACGGTCAATTCCACAGCATTGACGAGCGCAGCTTCAGCCATCGGTTGCGAATCGCTTGCGGGGGTTCTTTGTCATGATACATCGGCGTCCAAAGCTGGACTATGGCCGGGCCTAGAGAGACAGCGCAATGAACATCCTCCTCCTCGGCTCCGGCGGACGCGAACACGCGCTGGCCTGGGCCATTGCAGCGAGCCCGCTCACCGACAAGCTTTGGTGTGCGCCCGGCAATGCCGGGATCGCGCAGGAAGCAGAAATTGTCCCGCTCGATCTGGGCGACCATGCGGCGGTGATCGCATTTTGCCGCGCCAACAAAGTCGATTTTGTCGTGGTGGGGCCGGAAGGTCCGCTGGTCGAAGGGATCGTGGACGATCTCGAAGCTGCGGGCTTCAAGGCATTCGGGCCGAGCAAACTTGCGGCACGGCTCGAAGGCTCCAAGGGTTTCACCAAGGACCTCTGCCGCGCCAACAATATCCCGACCGCAGCCTACGAACGTTTCACTGATGCGAATGCTGCGAAGGATTACGTCCGCAAGATGGGCGCGCCGATCGTGGTGAAAGCCGACGGCCTCGCAGCAGGCAAGGGCGTCGTGGTCGCCGAAAACGAAAAGGACGCGCTCGATGCCATCGACATGATGGCGGCGGGCGGATTGGGCGAAGCAGGTTCGTCGCTCGTGATCGAGGAATTCATGCGCGGTGAGGAAGCCTCCTTCTTCGCGCTCTGCGACGGCACCAACGCCATCGCGCTTGCATCCGCGCAGGATCACAAACGCGCTTTCGACAACGATCAGGGACCGAATACCGGCGGCATGGGCGCTTACTCGCCGGCGCCGGTGATGACGAAGGAAATCACACAGCGCACGATGGACGAAATCATCACGCCGACCATGCGCGCAATGAGCGCGATGGGCTGCCCGTTCAAGGGCATTCTGTTTGCCGGCCTGATGATTACCAAGGATGGTCCGAAGCTGATCGAATACAACACGCGCTTCGGCGACCCGGAATGTCAGGTCATGATGATGCGGCTGAAGTCCGACATCCTGCTGGCGCTGATTGCCTCGCGCGACGGCATGCTCAAAACATTCGATCTTCGCTGGCATAGCGACCCGGCGCTGACCGTCGTGATGGCGGCAAAAGGTTATCCGGGCCATTACGCCAAGGGCACGCTGATCGAGAATCTCGACAAAGCGGGCGCAATCGACGGCGTGCAGATTTTTCATGCCGGCACGAAAGCCGAAGGCGGAAAGATCCTCGCCAATGGCGGGCGCGTGCTGAATGTGTGCGCGCGCGGCAAGACGGTGGGCGAAGCGCAGACACTGGCCTACAAGGCGGTCGACACGATCCATTGGCCGGAAGGCTTCTGCCGCCGCGACATCGGCCAGCTTGCGGTGGACCGGGAAAAAAACGGATAAGCTATCCGCATGCCCGATCTCGCCGATCTCTATCCCGGCTTCGAGTCACACTGGATTGACACATCCATCGGCCGCATCTTTGCGCGCTCCGGCGGCGAAGGGCCACCGCTTCTGCTACTGCACGGCTATCCGCAATCCAACGTCATGTGGCATCGCGTAGCGCCCGAACTTGCAAAAAAATACACACTCGTCATTCCCGATTTGCCCGGCTACGGATGGTCGGTCGCGCCGGAATCCGGCAAGGGCCATTCTCCTTACGACAAGCGCTCGATGGCCAAGGTCATGGTCGAGGTGATGGAAAAGCTTGGGCATGTCCGCTTTAATCTCGCGGGGCATGACCGTGGCGGCCGGGTCGCGTATCGCATGGCGTTCGATCATCCGGGCAGGCTGATCAAGCTTGCCGTCCTCGACATCATCCCGACCTTCGAGATGTGGCATCGCATGGATCACACCATGGCCGTGAAGGTGTGGCACTGGCTTTCGATGGCACAGAAATATCCGATGCCGGAAATGATGATCGTCAAAAATCCGGTCGAGTATCTCGACTGGAAAATGGCGAGTTGGTCCAAGGCGAAGACGCTCGCTGCGTTCGATCCACGCGCGATGGACCATTACCGCGCATTCTTCTCCGATCCGTCGCGCATCCACGCGACCTGCGAGGATTACCGCGCGGGCGAATCCACCGACCTTGCCTATGACGAAGTAGATCACGGCCAGCGCAACAAGATCGCCGTGCCGATGCTTGTCCTGTGGGGGACTTCCGGCATTCCCGATGCCGCGGGACCGCTCGACATCTGGCGCGATTGGACCAAGCAGGTGAGTGGCAAGCCGATCGATTCCGGGCATTTCCTCCCGGAAGAAAATCCCGATGCAACGTCGGCGGCCCTTCTGGAGTTTTTCCGTCCATGAGCAACGAACTGGTACTCCGCAAAGCCTGGCGCGAGGACGTGCCGGCCATCGTTGCCATGCTTGCCGATGACGCGCTTGGCGCGACACGTGAGAGCCTCGACGACATGACGCCTTATTATAAAGCGTACGAAAAGATCGCGAACGATCAGAACAATCTGATCCTCGTTGCGGATTGCGGTGGCGATATTGTCGGAACGATACAACTCAATCTGCTGCACGGACTGTCACGCAAAGGCGCCACGCGCGGTCAAATCGAAGCGGTGCGGGTAGCGTCCGGGCATCGCGGCAAAGGCCATGGCGAAAAGATCATCCGTGCCGCAATCGAGATGGCGCGCGCGAAAGGCTGCGTGCTGGTGCAGCTCACCACCGACAAGACGCGCAAGGACGCGCATCGCTTCTATGAGCGGCTCGGCTTCGTCGCGACTCATGAGGGGATGAAGCTCAATCTAACGTAATCTGGATTGCAGCATGATCGACCGGCAGGCCGCCTATTCCGGCACCAAAGATGTTCCAACCGCGCTGACATTCGACGTCGCGCGGCTCGGGCAATATCTGGTGGCCAGCGTACAGGGTTTTGCAGGTCCGCTGACGGCAAAACAATTTCGCGGCGGGCAATCCAATCCGACTTATCTTCTGGAAACACCTTCGCGGCATTACGTGCTGCGCCGCAAGCCGCCGGGAAAGTTGCTGCCTTCCGCCCATGCGGTGGACCGTGAATTCCGGGTGATCTCGGCGTTGCACGCGCAAAGGTTTCCGGTCGCGCGGCCGCTGATCTATTGCGCGGACGAAAGCATTGCGGGCACGGCTTTTTATGTGATGGATTTCGTGGACGGCCGCGTGTTCTGGGAGCCGTCAATGCCCGGCTCAAATGCAAAGGAACGCGCGACAATATTCGACGCGATGAACGCAACGCTGGCGCGGCTGCATTCCTTCGATCCGTCGGCTATCGGCTTGGCCGACTTCGGCAAGGGTGAGAATTACGTCGCGCGGCAGGTGGAACGCTGGTCGAAACAATATCGCGCATCCGAAACCGAACGCATTCCCGAAATGGACAAACTGATCGACTGGCTGCCTGAGCACCTGCCGCCCGCGCAACCTACGCGGCTCGTCCACGGTGATTTCCGGCTCGACAATTTGATTGTCGCAAAAGATGCGCCGTGCATCGAAGCCGTGCTCGACTGGGAACTATCGACGCTCGGCGATCCGCTCGCCGATTTCACCTATCACCTGATGCAATGGCACATGCCGCATTCGGATTCAGGCGCTGGCACGGCATCGCTGATGGGTCACAATCTTGCGGCACTCGGCATCCCGGCGATGACGGATTATGTGGACGCATACGTCGCGCGCACCGGACTCGATCCCCGTCCGCACCTGCCGGTGTATCTTGCCTATAATTTCTTCCGGCTCGCCGCGATCCTGCAAGGCATTGTCGGGCGTGTGCGCGACGGCACGGCAACAAGCGAACACGCGACATCGCGCGCGGAAATGGTTCGCCCGCTCGCGGTGAGGGCGTGGGAATTTGCGCAGATCGCCTAGCGGCGGGCTTGAAAGAAATCCTTCAGCAAAGCTGCAGCCTCGCTCTCGCTCATGCCGCCATAGACTTCCGGTTTGTGATGGCAGGTTTGCGCCGCGAAAAACTGAACGCCATTATCCACCGCGCCACCCTTCGGATCGGACGCACCGTAGTAAAGACGCCGGATGCGCGCGAACGAAATCGCCGCCGCGCACATCGCGCAAGGTTCGAGCGTGACGTAAAGATCGCAATCGGTGAGCCGCTCGGAGCCGAGAGCCGCCGCGGCCTGCCGGATCGCCAATATCTCGGCATGAGCGGTCGGATCATGGTCACGCAAGGTGCGGTTTCCGGCGCGGGCGACGATTTCGGTCCCGCGCACAATGACGCAACCGACCGGCACCTCGGCTGCGCCCGCCGCAGCGCGGGCCTCGTCGAGTGCCATTTCCATGAAGGTGGTCATCGGTGATCCGCCTGTTTATACACCGTGCGAATAGAAGACGTGGACACCCGGCACAAGGCTGGGCGCGGCATTGGCTGGCATGAGCGAAAAATCCGACGACAAATCCGGTGAGCGCATCGCCAAGGTGATGGCGCGGGCGGGCCTGTGCTCACGCCGCGAGGCCGAGGCGTGGATTGCCGCCGGGCGCGTGCTGGTGAACGGCCAGAAGATTTCCTCGCCTGCGCTGAATGTCTCGCCCAGCGACCGCATCGTGGTGGACGGCAAGCCGATGCCACAGGCGGAGCGCACGCGGCTCTATCTCTACCACAAGCCACGCGGGCTCGTGACGACGAGCGCCGACCCGGAAGGCCGTCCCACCATTTACGACGCGCTGCCGAAAGGCCTGCCGCGCCTCGTCACCGTTGGGCGCCTCGATCTCACGACCGAGGGGCTATTGCTGCTGACAAATGACGGCGGGCTTGCCCGCGTGCTGGAACATCCCGACACCGGCTGGCTGCGGCGCTATCGCGTGCGCGCGCACGGCAAGGTCACGCAGGCGCAACTCGACGCGTTGCGCCCCGGCGTCACCGTTGACGGGATCCGCTACGGCCCGATCGAGGCGACGATGGACCGCGAACAGGGCGCAAATAGCTGGATCACGTTCGCCATCCGCGAGGGCAAGAACCGCGAAGTGCGCAACGTGCTCGAACATCTCGGACTGCAGGTGAACCGGCTGATCCGCATTTCTTTCGGCCCGTTCCAGCTTGGCGATCTCGACGACGGCGCAGTGGAGGAAATCAGCACCAAGCATCTGCGCGAGCAGCTTGGCGAGAAGATCGCCGCCAAAGCGGGCGCGGATTTCGAAGGGCCAATGATGCCGGTCCACCCACATAAGAAAGATCCGCCAAAAGTAAAAACCGAAGACACTTCGCGCGGTGGCAGGCCAGCAAGGGGCGCCGCGACGACGCGGCAGTCCCCACAGGCGAAAGATTCGGCCGTGTCACGCTCCACGCGCGAGACACGCTCAACACGCGAACTCCAAGGTAAAAAGCCGTTTCAAAAAGGGCGAACGCCAGAACGCGGCACGAGTGACCAGCCTGCCAAGCCTTATCGCGGGCGGCGAGGATCGCCCGACCGGGGCAAACGGAAGCGCTGATGCGGATTGTCGGCGGGCAATATCGCGGCCGCGCGCTGGCCGGCCCGAAGTCGCAGGCCATCCGCCCGACCGCGGATCGTTTGCGCGAATCCGTCTTTAACATCCTGATGCACGGCTATGGCGACCCGGTCGGCGGCGCGCGCGTGCTCGATCTGTTTTCCGGAACTGGCGCGCTCGGCCTTGAAGCCCTGTCGCGCGGCGCGGCTTTCGTGCTGTTTGTCGATGACGGCGCGGAAGCGCGCGCATTGTTGCGCGAGAACACCACGGCGCTCGGCGCAGGCGGCGCGACCCGCATTTTCCGGCGCGATGCCACGAAGCTTGGACCCGCCCATCCGGTCGAGCCGTTCTCGCTTGTGTTTCTCGATCCGCCCTACGGCAAGGGCTTCGCCGAACAATCCCTCGCTTCGGCACGCGAAGGCGGATGGTTCACGGCTGATGCTTTGATTGTCGTCGAGGAGGCGGTCCTCTCAGCGTTCAAGGCGCCTGACGATTTCGAGGAGATCGAGCGGCGCGCTTATGACGACACGGAGTTCGTTTTCCTGCGCGCGCACTAGCGCCGCCCGAACAATCTCTCGATGTCGCTGAGTTTCAGTTCCACGTAAGTCGGGCGGCCGTGATTGCACTGGCCGGAATTTGGCGTGGATTCCATATCCCGCAGCAGCGCATTCATTTCGTCAGGTTTTAGTCTCCGCCCGGCTCGCACCGAGCCGTAGCAAGCCATCGTCGCCGAGACATGCAGCAGGCGGCGTTCGAGCGGCAGGCCATCGTCCCATTCCGCCATATGCTCGGCGAGATCGCGCACGAGCGCGGCGGCGTCGATTTCGCCCAGCAACGACGGCGTTTCGCGCACCGCAACAGCGCCGGGTCCGAACGATTCAAGCACCAGCCCGAAACGCGCAAGATCGTCTACGCGCGCGGCAAGCCGTTCGACATCGGATTCGTCGAGTTCGACAATTTCCGGGATCAACAATATCTGACGCGCCACGCCTTGCGCGTCGATCGCTGCTTTCAATCGCTCATACACAAGCCGCTCGTGCGCCGCGTGCTGATCGACAATCACGAGGCCATCGCGGGTTTGCGAGACAATATAGGTTTCGTGAACCTGCGCGCGGGCGGCACCCAAGGGCCGGTCGAGCAATTCAGGCGCGGCCTCGGCGACAGCGGCACGCGCATCGGCGGAGGGGGCGACGGCGAATGCTTCCTGCACGACCTCGGCGAAACCGAGCGCCGTGTTGCCGCGCATGGCCGGCATCGCGGAAGGCCATTCACGGCGCTGAGCGAATGCGGGACGGAACGCCGCAATCGTCGCATCGCCGCCGGTCGTCGAAACACGCCCGGCTTCGCGCGCGAGCGCTTCTCGCAGCGAACCGACGATCAGGCTGCGGATCA
Source organism: Pseudorhodoplanes sinuspersici (assembly GCA_945862935.1). GTDB lineage: Bacteria > Pseudomonadota > Alphaproteobacteria > Rhizobiales > Xanthobacteraceae > Pseudorhodoplanes > Pseudorhodoplanes sinuspersici_A. The sequence continues at coordinate 14,922 of CAMBBO010000003.1, forward strand.
GGCCCGGTTCGCGGAAGCGCACTTCGGTTTTCGCCGGATGCACGTTCACGTCGACCTCGCGCGGATCAACCGTGACAAACAGCGCGACAACCGGATGGCGGTCGCGCGGCAGATAATCGGCGTAAGCGCCACGCACTGCGCCGACCAGCAGCTTGTCGCGCACCGGGCGGTCGTTCACGAACAGATATTGCCCGAGCGCATTGGCGCGGGTGTAGGTCGGCAAACCTGCAAAACCTTCGATCAGCAATCCCTCACGGCCCGCGCGCACCTCCACGGCATTGGCGCTGAAATCCGCGCCGAGCACGTCACCCAATCGGGCAAGCCGTCCCGGCGCGCCGGGCAAGGCGGCAGCCCATGTCACCGGCGAACGCTCCTCGCCCGCAAGCGTGAACGCGACATCGGGCCTGCTCATGGCGAGACGGCGCACAACCTCGCGCACGGCCTCGGCCTCGCTGCGTTCGGTCTTGAGAAATTTCAGGCGCGCAGGCGTTGCGTAAAACAGATCGCGTACTTCGACGCGGGTGCCGCGCGTCAGCGCCGCCGGCATCGTTTCCGATTTCGCGCCGCCCTCGACCGACAGCGCCCACGCATGGGCCTCGCTCTCGTGGCGCGTAACGATGGATAATTTCGCGACCGAGCCGATGGAGGGCAACGCTTCGCCGCGAAAGCCGAGCGTGCCAATTGCCATGAGGTCGCTGTCGTCGGAAAGCTTCGAGGTCGCGTGGCGCTCAACGGCGAGTTCGAGATCGGCGCGGGGCATGCCGGAGCCGTCGTCGGTGACGCGGATCAGCCTGCGGCCGCCGCCATCGGTCGCAACCTCGATACGGCGCGCACCGGCATCGAGCGCGTTCTCGACCAGTTCCTTCACGGCACTGGCAGGGCGCTCGACCACTTCGCCCGCGGCGATGCGGTTGACGAGGCCCTCTGAAAGCTGGCGAACGGGCATGCACGATCCTTGATTCGGACCTGACTCTAGCGGCGCGCAATGGCAGCCGCGAGGCGCGGACAGCGTGTATGCCCGCTATTCAGCTAGTCGAACGAAGGCTTGCCCTGCCGCAATTTCTTGATACCGCCGCGCTGCTTCTTGCCTTCGAGGCGCTTTTGTTTGGAGGCCTTGGTCGGCTTGGTGGCGCGGCGCGGCTTCGGCTTCACCGAGGCTTCGCGGATCAGATCGACCAGCCGGTCGAGCGCCTCCTCGCGGTTCTGCTTCTGGCTGCGTGCGCTCTGCGCGACAAGAACGATCACACCGTCCAGCGTCAGCCGCGAGCCTGCAAGCTTCATCAGGCGCAGCGCGACATCGTTCGGCAGCGAACGCGAGCGGCGAACGTCGAATCGAAGCTGAACGGCGGTTTCAGTCTTGTTGACGTGCTGGCCGCCCGGACCCGAGGCGCGCACAAAGCTTTCCTCGATCTCACGCTCGTCGATGCTGATTGAGTCTGTGACGCGGATCATGCGCGCATTGTAACGAAGCGCGCGTCAGCCGCCTTCTTTTTTCGCAGCACGGCCGACCACCGTGAACAACATTCCGCCGTCGAGCAGGCGTTTGGCAACGCGTTTGACGTCGGCCAGCGTCACCGCCTCAATCAGCCCGTTGCGGCGGTCGATATAATCCATGCCGAGACTATCGAGCTGGATCTGCACCAGCTGCGACGCGATCTTGGTCGAGGTGTCGAAATTCAGAGCGTATGAACCCTTGAGATAGGACTTGGATTTTTCCAGTTCGTCCGCCGTCGGACCTTCTTCGGCCAGCCGCTTGATCTCGGCATGGATCAGGGTCTGCGTTTCGTTCACCCGGTCCGAGCGCGTCGCGGTACCGCCCTGGATCAGCGCCGTGTAATTGAGTGGCAGAAGATAAGTGTAGATCGAATAGGCAAGGCCGCGCTTCTCGCGCACTTCCTTGTAGAGGCGCGAGGAGAACGAACCGCCGCCGAGAATGTGATTGACGATGAAGGCAGCGATGAAGTCCGGGTCCTTGCGCGCGATGCCCGGACCACCAAAGGTCACAACCGCTTGCGGCACGTCGAGATCGACGAACACGCTCTTTCCAGCGTCCGCCATTACGGCGGGCTCGCTCGGACGCAGATCGCCCTTCGCGGGCAGCGAGCCGAAAATCTTGTCGAGCGTCGTCTTGAGAGTTTCCGGATCAATATCGCCAACAACCGCGACGGTGAGGCGCTCGCGGGTAATCACACGGCGCGTGTAGTCACGTAGGTCATCGGCGGTAATCAGCGGAACCGATTCCAGCGTGCCGTTAAGCGGCTGGCCATAAGGATGATTGGGAAACGCCGTGCGCCACCACAGCCTGCTCGCGATGTCGTTCGGGCTGGTGGTCTCCCGGTTCAGCGCGGTCATCATCTGCGCGCGAACGCGCTCCAGCGGTTCGGCATCGAAGCGCGGCGCGGTCAGCGACATCCGCAGCAACTCAAACGCTTCGTCCTTGCGCTCGGTCAGAACGCGCACCGATCCGTAGAATTCATCGCGCTGCGAGCGAAAGCGCAGCTCGATGGCGTTGCGCTCAAGGCGCTGCTGGAACGCAGACGAATCCAGATCGCCCGCACCCTCATCCAGCATTCCAGCGGTGAAATAGCCGACGCCCGGCTTCACCGCGGGATCCTGATTGGCGCCACCTTTTACGGCAAATTCGAGCGAGATCAGCGGCACTGAGGAATCGCGGACGAGCCACGCCTCGATCCCTCCGGGGCTGACGACGCGCTCGATCTTGGTGGCGTGCGCGTGACCTGCAAACGCAACACTCGCCAGCGCGACGATCGCGAAACGGAGAGAACGGAACGCGGGGGTGAATGTCACGAGCGTTTGTCCTCCGCGCGGGTAATTTGCTTGATGAGATAGCCTGTGACCGAGCGGCGCTTGTCGAGATATTGCCGCGCAACGTCACGCACGGTGTCGGCCGTCACTTTCCCCACGCGGTCGGCCCAGCTTTGCACATCGGCTACGGTCGAGCCTGTGGTCAGCGACGCGCCATACCAGCGCGCGAGCGTCGCCTGGTTGTCCTGCGCGAAAACGGTGTCGGCCACGAGACGTGTCTTCGCCAGATCAAGCTCGTCGGCTGTCACGCCCTTGTCGATGACCTCGGCAATGACGGCGTCGATTGCGTCTTCAACCTGGGGAAGCGTCACGTTCGGCTTCGGCACGCCGTTCACGCCGAACTTGGTGTCGTCGAGCGATGTCCCCTGATACCAGGCACCGGCACTGACCGCGAGACCCTTATCGATCACAATGGCCTTGTAGAGGCGGCTGTTCGATCCGTGTCCGAGAATTTGCGACAGCACTTCAAGCGCCTCGGATTCACCGGCCTTGGCAGTCGATGACGATGGAACGAGATAGGAGCGCTGCAGGCTCGGCTGCACCACACGCGGGTCGGCAAGCGTTACCGTACGCGCTGCGGTCGGCTCCGGTTCTTGCGGGCGCTTGCGCGGCGCAACTTCGGCGACGCGCTTCACCTTGCCGTAGGTTTCGTTCGCGAGCTTTTTGACCTCATCGGCGGTTACGTCACCGGCGACAACAAGAATGGCGTTGTTGGGGGTGTAAAAGCGCCGGTAGAACGCAAGCGCACCGGCGCGGTCGAGTTTCTCGATCTCGTGGCGCCATCCGATCACCGGCTTGCCATAAGGATGATTGAGATAGAGCGCGGCATCCATCTGCTCGCCAAGCCGCGCGCCGGGATTATTGGCAACGCGCATGTTCTGCTCTTCGAGCACGACGTTGAGTTCGGGCTTCACGACATCGTCGGTGAGCACCAGTCCGGTCATGCGGTCGGACTCGAACTCCATCAGCATCTTCAGCTTCTCCTTGGAGATGCGCTGGTAATAGCCGGTGTAGTCGCTGGAGGTGAATGCGTTTTCCTGGCCTCCAACCGTCCCGATGACTTGCGAGAAGCGGCCGGCCGGATTTTTTTCGGTGCCCTTGAACATCAGATGTTCGAGGAAATGCGCGAGGCCGGAATGTCCCGGCTCCTCGTCGGCAGCGCCGACGCGATACCAGACCATGTGCGTCACGACTGGCGTGCGGTGATCCGAAATGACGACGACCTCAAGGCCGTTCGCCAGTTTGAAATTCGAGACGACCGGCGCAGCAGCAGCATCGCCCCGCGCGGTCAGGAAAAGACACGCCGCGGTAGCGAGAATGACGATCGATCGCATTGATAAAATCCTGCAGGGCGACGCTGTTGCCCGGACCTGAAACGCGCGGCGGATCATTCCACCGGCGGTCTTCGACTAAACACGCCCCCGAAGCCCGGCCGTTCGTACCCGATCCGAATTAGCGGGTTCCCAGATCCTGCACCTTCTGCTCATACGGCACCGGTATGACCTTCGTCGGCGACAGGCCGTACGGATAATTCGGTGACGGCGTCATATAGCCCTTGGGCGGCTCGGTGAGAGCCGCGCGCGGCGCCTCGCCGGGGAACACGGCGGATTCGGTTGCTTCCTTGGACGAGAAGATGGACCCGAAAAGGTTTCCCTTGCTTCCAAGCGCGGTGGGCGAAAGAGGCGCGCCCGCTGCATTGCGTTCGTTCTCGGCCGAACTTGGCGCTCCCACCCCTCCGTTACCGGGCCGCCCGGCCATTTCATACGGAGTGAGTGGCCGTCCGCTTTCTTCGAGGGCGCGCGTGTAGGGATCGTTGCGGCGCTTAACCTTCTTTGCCCGCTGTGCATCGGCATCTTTCGGCCAAGACGGATCGGCGACCGATTTTCCAACCTCTGGCTGCGGCAAAGTGGACGTGGGAGGCACCACGAGCGGAGAACGCTCACGGTAGTCGATCGAAGGCTTGTTGGTCCCCATCAGGTTCTGCAGGAGCTTCTCCTCGAACGGGGTGTCGTCCTCTTCGTCATCCGCCGCCACGGCAGCGGAACCTGCGAACAGCATCAGCGCAAATGCTGCGCCCAAGACAATGCGAAGATGGGACTTCTTAAGCTCGTCGCGCACGGCGAAATCCTGATCTGGCAAAACCCGCTTCATGCGGAAAGCGTCGTCCTCGGCAATCGTTTAAGAGGCAATTCAGGGCGCTTTTGCGGCGCTTCCACCAGCCACTGAGTCATACAACAGTCCCGCCACCCCGGCAACGATCGCTGCGTCAGCGAGGTTAAAGACGTACCAGGTGAACTTGAAATCGAGCGTGTTGACGTAAAACAGCACGAAATCGGCCACCGCGCCGTAGGCCAGCCGGTCGATGCCGTTTCCCAAGGCACCCCCGATAATCAGGCCGATGGAAAGCGCCATGAGGCGTCCCGCCGCACCGGCGAGCCACAACCATAGCAGCGCCACGGCAATGACCTTGAAGGTCAGCAGCGCCCATTGGCCAAGCGCGCTGCTCTGCTGAAACATCCCGTAGCTGATGCCGGTATTCCAGGTCAGTACCAGATCGAAGAAGGGCATGACGCTGACACGACCGCGCTCCCCGAGCCGGTACACGAACAGGAGCCAGAGCTTCACGCTCTGATCGATGGCGCAGACGGCCAGTGCTGCGAGCGCACCGATACGGGTGAACGGGCCCCAGAACCTTGAATGCAGAGCGATCACTCCGCCGCCTTGCGGTTTGCATCCCATTCCCGCAACGCCTGCGCGTCACGCGACGACACATCGGGATAGGCAGGGTCTGCGCCGATGTTCGACAGCACCTTCCAAGAACGCGCGCATTTTTTTCCTTCGGCGAGTTGCGGCTCGACCGACACGCCCTTCACATCATCGAGACGGAACGCGCCTGCCGGTCCCTCGCCTTCGCGCAATATCGCGCCTGACGTGATGCAGATTTCGGCGAGGTCAATATCGACCAAAGCCGCGAACAATTCCTTGTCGGCAACGTGAACGATCGGGGCAGCTTCGAGCGAGGAGCCGATGCGCTTGCCGGCGCGTTCGAGTTCAAGCGCGCCGGTGACGGCGCGGCGGACGAGCTTTACCTTGCGCCACTTTTCCGCGAGGGCGTCGTTGCGCCACGACGCCGGAATGTCCGGGAAAGTTTGCAGGTGCACCGACGGGGCATTCGTGCCGAAACGCGCGAGCCACGCTTCTTCCGAGGAGAAGCACAGCATCGGCGCGAGCCACATCACCGTCGCCTTGAAGATGTGGTCGATGACGGTGAGGCACGCCTTGCGCTTCACCGAGGAAATCGGTTCGCAGTAAAGCGCGTCCTTGCGGATGTCGAAATAGAATGCCGACAGATCGCTCGTCATGAACGCATTGAGTTGCGCGAAAATGCGCTTGTAGTCGAATGCCTCATACGCCTCGCGAACGAGCGCATCGAGTTCGGCAACCCGGTGCAGCATCAACTGCTCCAGCTCCGGCATCTTCTCCAATGAAACGCGATCCTCCTCGCGGAAATGCGCGAGCGAGCCGAGCATCCAGCGGATGGTGTTCCGCAGCTTGCGATAGGTCTCGATGGTTGTCTTGAGAATCTCAGGGCCAATCCGCAGATCGTCGGCATAGTCGGACGCGCAGACCCACATCCGCAGAATGTCCGCGCCGGAATTCTTGATGACGTCCTGAGGAGCTGTGACGTTGCCGGTCGATTTCGACATTTTACGGCCCTGCTCGTCGAGCACGAAGCCGTGCGTCAGCACCACGTCGAACGGCGCACGACCGCGCGTGCCGCAGCTTTCCAGCAAGGAAGAATGAAACCAGCCGCGATGCTGGTCCGAGCCTTCGAGATACATCACGGTATCTTTGCCGCCTTCGGCCTTGCGCTTGATCCCGGCGAGCGAGGGAAAATGCTTTGGGTCTTCCAGCACGAAGGCGTGCGTCGAACCTGAGTCGAACCAGACATCGCAGATGTCGTCGACCTTCTTCCACGGCTCGCTCGCGCGCTCTGCGAGGAAACGCTCGCGCGCGCCTTGAGCATACCATGCGTCCGCGCCTTCCTTCTCGAAGGCTTCGGCAATGCGCTTGTTCACCGCATCGTCTTTGAGGATGGTCGCGCTGCCGTCGGCATTTTCCTGAACGAAGACGGCGATGGGAACGCCCCACGCGCGCTGGCGTGAGATCACCCAGTCGGGACGCCCGGAAATCATGCCGGTGATGCGGTTCTGTCCCGCCGCAGGCACCCAGCGCGTGACTTCGATGGCGTCGAGCGCGCGTTCGCGCAAAGTACGCTGGTCGTTCGCGGCAACGCCCGAATTCGACGCAGCCTTCGCACCGGACAGGCTGAAGCCCTTATCCATCGCAATAAACCACTGAGGCGTGTTGCGGAAGATGACCGGCTTCTTTGAGCGCCACGAGTGCGGGTACTGATGCTTCAATCGCCCGCGCGCGATGATGTTGCCGGCAGCCTGCAGCGCCTTGATGACGGCTTCGTTGGCGTCGCCCTTCTCGCCCTTGTCGTTGATGACGCGCTTGCCCTCGAATCCGGGAGCATGGCCGGTCAACGCGCCATTTTCGTCGACAGTATAAGGAATCGCGGGGTTGATGCCGCGCCCAGACAAATGGGTGTAGTTGCGAGACCAGATTTCAAAGTCATCTCGACCGTGTCCCGGGGCGGTGTGAACGAATCCGGTGCCTGTGTCGTCGGTAACATGTTCACCGGAAAGAAACGGAACGGCGAATGAGTAATACGGATCGAGTTGTGCCAATGGATGATTGCAGACGATGTGCGGCAAGACGCGCTCGGTCAATTCACTGACGAGCTCGTATTTCGTTACCTTTGCTTGCTTGAATACGTCAGCCGCGAGTTTATCGGCAAGTACGAGCTTGTCGCCCACCTTGGCCCAGTTGCCGTCCGGAGCTTCTTTTACTTCGTACAGACCGTACTTGATGTGGGGGGAAAAGGAGATAGCTCGATTGCCCGGCAGGGTCCAAGGAGTTGTGGTCCAAATCACCACCGACGCGTCTGCCAACAGGTCCGTCGCTTTGTCGATGTCGTCACCAGCGACGCGGCCAAAAGCTGTAAGTCCTGAGGTGGATTGAGGCAGGGCAGATTTCGACAGTTTTTTATTCACCGGAAACTTCACCCACACCGTATCGCTCGTGTAATCCTCGTACTCGACCTCGGCTTCCGCCAGCGCCGTCTTCTCCACCACGCTCCACATCACCGGCTTGCTGCCGCGATAGAGCGTGCCGTTGCCAGCGAATTTCATCAGCTCGCGCGCGATCTGCGCTTCGGCGGGAAAACTCATCGTCGTGTAGGGATGATCCCAGTCGCCCTCGACGCCGAGCCGCTTGAACTCCTCGCGCTGCACATTGAGCCAATGCTCGGCATAGGCGCGGCATTCCTTGCGGAACGCGATCATCGCAGCGGGGTCGGAGAGATCCGGCTTCTTCTTGTTCTTCGAGCGATAATTTTCTTCCTCGATCTTCCATTCGATCGGAAGGCCGTGACAGTCCCAGCCGGGAACGTAGTTTGAGTCGTAGCCGAGCATCTGCTGGCTGCGCGTCACCACGTCTTTCAGAATTTTATTGAGCGCGTGCCCGATATGGATGTTGCCGTTGGCGTAGGGCGGGCCGTCGTGCAGCACGAACTTCTCGCGCCCCTTCCCGCTCGCGCGCAGCTTCCCGTACAGGTCCTCGGCCTTCCACCGCGCCAGAAGCTCCGGCTCCTTTTGCGGCAGGCCGGCCCGCATCGGGAAATCCGTCTGCGGCAGGAAAAGCGTCTTGGAATAATCGCGTTCTGGCTTCGTCATGTCAGGCTTCATGGCGGGGTGTGTAGCAAGGGCAAGAGAGAGCGCAAAGGCGCTATTTTTGGAGCAATCCGAGCGGCGGAAACGCGTCCCCGGCCTGCATCAATTCCTCCTGCGCCCGTCGGGAATCCTCGTTCATCTGCCGCTTCAAGGCGTCGATGGATGGAAGCTTCAGCTCCGGCCGCAGCCAGGCGATGAAAGCGACATCGAGGGTCGCCCCATAGAGATCGCCCGCGAAATCGAACAGGAAGACTTCCAGAAGCGGCGGCCCATTGTCGAACATCGGACGCCGCCCGAAGCTCGCAACTCCGCCGTAAAGGGCCTCGCCGTGGGCGACCCGCACGGCATAGATGCCGTGGCGCAGCCCGCAAGCCGGGTCGAGCGCGATATTTGCGGTTGGAAATCCTAGCTCGCGCCCGCGCTTTTCGCCGTGGACGACTTCACCCGTGACGAACCACGGATGGCCAAGCAACACGGCTGCGTCTTTCACCTTGCCCTCGGTCAGCGCTGCACGGATGACCCCGGACGAGACCTGCGCGCCGCCATCGCGGAATTCGGGGACCACGTCGACCGAGAATCCGAGCCTTGCGCCCTCGCCCGTCAGAAATTCCGGCGAACCCGCGCGCTTGCGGCCAAAATGAAAATCGTAGCCGAGCACGACGCCGCGAACGCCGAGCCGCTTCACCAGAATTTCCGAGACGAAATCCTCCGCAGATGTCGCGGCGAGGGCGGCGTTGAATGTCAGCACCACCGCGCCGTCGAGGCCGGTCGCGGCCATGAGACGAAGCTTGGCGTTCTCGTCTGTGAGCCGGAACAACTTTTCATCCGGCTTGAAGAACGTGCGCGGATGCGGCTCGAGCGTCAGCGCGGCAGCCGTGCAGCCGAACTCCCCCGCCCTGCGGATTGCCGTGTCGATAACCACCCGATGGCCGCGATGCACGCCGTCGAAATTGCCGATGGCGACCACAGCGCCGCGCAAGCGCTCGATTGCGGCGTCGGTGTCGCGCGCAACGATGAATGGTTTTGTGAAAGAAGGCATGGCTCAGGTCTCGGCGCGCACCGTGTCGTCCGGGCGGGCCTCCAAGTCAATACTGGGTCAGGCGGCGACCGCCGGTTCGACACGCGCGATAGCGGCGCGCAGGGCTTTGAAACACTCCGGGTCGATTTCGCTGCCCGCCATATCCGCCATGATCGAAAAGGCTTTCGACGCCGGCATCGCCGCGCGGTAGGGCCGGTCGGCGGTCAGCGCATCGAAAATGTCGGCGACAGTGATGATGCGGGTATCGAGCGCAATCTCGTCGCCTTTCAGGCCGCGCGGATAGCCCGATCCATCGAGTTTCTCGTGATGCGCGCCGGCGACAATGGCAAGATCGCCGAAGGCTGCGATCCGCGACAGGATCGTTTCGCTGTAGGCGGCATGCATCTGCATCGCCTTCCATTCGGCGGCATCGAGCTTGCCCGGCTTGTCGAGGATCGAATTGCTGACGCCAAGCTTACCGATGTCATGCAGCAAGGACGCGCGTTTCAGCCAGCGACGGCGCTGCGGGTCAAATCCCAATTCCTCGGCAATCAGATCGGCGAACAGCGTCACGCGCTCGCTATGGCCCGACGTGTACGGGCTTTTGGAGTCGACGACCTGCGCGAAAGCGGCGGCGATGTCGTCGAGATAACCCTCATCGACGAGGGTGGCCTGTTGCGCCGGTTCGAGCGCGAATATCGCCAATTGCAGATCGCCGGAAGCAAGCCCGTTCCAGAAATCCGGTTGCGCCGCGACCCGCTCGAACGCCTCGCTCAGGCGCGGATCGAACCACGTTCCGGTCCGGTGGCGGATTTCGTTCTTCGCTGCGAGTGCGCCGTTGGTCGCATGAAAGACGTCCACGATTTGCGAAAGCAGGGCGATGCGCGAATAAACCGGAATGGCATCGCCGCTCTTGCCGCCCGGCATTCCATTGCCGTCCCAGTGTTCGTCGAGGCTGTGGATCGCCTGCGCGACCGTTTCGGAAAACCGCATCTTCCGCGCGATCTGCGCGCCGCGATCGCAGCGCGTCTCCATCAATTCCTGTGCGATCTGTCCGCCATTCTGGAAAATGTTCACAAGCGCGCGAAAGCGGTCGGCAAGTCCCGCTTCCATGCCGGTATGCGACAGCACAAAGCGCAGCACCTGCGGCAGGCTGCCATTCACCGTCATGTAGTCGCGTTTGAAGGAGATGTCGTCGGTCATATAAAGCTGGCAGATGCGCGCCGCATTGCTGCTGCATCCAAGGTCCTTGAGCAGCAGCGTGTAATAGAGTTCGAAAATCTGCCGGTCGCTGAGACCGATTTCACGCCCGATGTGAATCCCGATCCAGCAGCAGCGCACGCAATGACCGGCCGGCTGGCCTTCGACCATGTCGGTCGCGTGGCTCAATGCGCTCAGAATTTCGGCGAGGCGAATTTGCGGAAATGCAGCCTGCCGGTCCAATGACGCCACGGGATTATCTCCGGGGCGCAGCATCTGCGGGGGCACCCGGAGACAGACAAGCAGGTTACGCTTAACGGCGTATGAAACCGCTTATTCTGTCGCGGGCTTCGGTTTGCCGGGTACGGAAATCACCGCTTCGCCGTCGAGTACGGTCTTGCCATCCACGAGCGCCTCGCAATGAAGCCGCGCCTTGCGGCCCTCCGGCACGAGTTCCACGACTTCGACAACGACAGTCACGACATCGCCGATCTTCACCGGCGCGTGGAAATTGAGCGTCTGCGAACGGTACACGGCCCCCGGTCCCGGCAGGCGCGTGCCGAGCACCGCCGAAATCAAACTCGCGGTGTAAAGTCCGTGCGCGATGCGCTGGCCAAAGCGCGTGCCGGCGGCCCAGTCCTCACAAAGATGGATCGGGTTGTCGTCGCCGGACAACTGGGCGAACCCGACGACATCGGTGTCCATCACCGTCTTCATCAGCGTCTCGCGCATGCCAACGCGCAGGTCGTCGAAGGTCAGTGCCTTCACCATTCTCGGGTCGATGGCAGGCCGGGGCGGCGGCGTCATGGTCGGTCCAAGGTTAACAGAACCTTACGAGTGGCAAGGCGCGCCGTCCGGTTCAACTAGCCTTTCGGACCGCCCCCGCACGATTAACGCGATCTTCAAAGGCGGTGGCTAGCTTATTGCGGGAAACGCCGCTCATTCGGCCGGTCCGGGGGGATCAGGCTGCCGTGGAAGCACGGTGCGGCGAGGAGTTGAGAAGATGGCTATCGATCTAACAATGCCGATTCTCGTGGTCGACGACTACAACACGATGATCCGCATTATCCGCAACCTGCTCCGGCAGATCGGATTCACGCAGGTCGACGACGCATGCGACGGCGCAAGCGCGCTGAAGCTAATGCGCGCCCGCCAATACGGCCTCGTCATCTCCGACTGGAACATGGAGCCGATGACCGGCTACGACCTGCTCAAGGAAGTGCGCTCCGATCCGGTTCTGGCGAATACGCCATTCATCATGGTGACGGCGGAATCCCGCACCGAGAACGTGATCGCGGCGAAACAGGCGGGCGTCTCGAATTATATCGTCAAGCCGTTCAACGCGCAGACGCTGAAAAGCAAAATCGACGCGGTGTTCTCGGAAGCCCCGGAATCTCCGGCGTCAGCGGCGTAATCACCATACCAGGTTTTTGATCGCAGCCTTCGGGCGGACGTCCTCTTTCGCAAAGATGCGTTCGAGTGCGTCGGCCTTTGGGTCCTCGCGGTGGCCGAGTTCTTCGGCGTGGATCCCCGCGGTCACGAACAGGCAATCGATCCCCATTGCCGCAGCACCCTTCACATCGGTGCGAAGCGAATCCCCGATCGCGAGTACACGGCGCAGATCTACCGGCTTTTTTCGCAACGTCTCCGCGAGGCGCAGGGCGTCCGAATAAATCGGCGCAAACGGCTTGCCTGCATAAATCACGTCACCGCCGAGCGCCGCGTAGAGATCAGCAATCGCGCCCGCGCAATAGACCAGCTTGTCGCCGCGCTCGACCACGACATCGGGGTTGGCACAGATCATGGTCAGCGAGCGTTCGCGTATCTGCAACAGGAGGTCGCGGTAGTCTTCCGGCTTTTCCGTCTCGTCGTCGCGGAAACCCGAACACACGACATAATCCGCCTGATCGAGCGGCGCGAACACCGCGTCCATGCTGTCGAAGATCGGCAGGTCGCGCGGCGGCCCGATATGAAAAAGCCGCTGACCTTTGCGTTCCAGCACCAGCGTGCGCGTGACGTTGCCGGATGACACGACGCCGTCATAGGCATTTCGCGGCAGGCCAAGCGAGTCGAGATACAAGGACACTGTTTCGCCCGGACGCGGCGCATTGGTGAGCAGGATCGCCGTGCCGCCCGATGCGCGATAACGCGTCAGTGCCATGTAGGCTTCCGGGTATGCGGAAATGCCCGCATGCAGCACGCCCCAGACGTCGCTCAGGACGACGTCGTAATCGGCGGCGATGGAGGAAAATCGGTCGATGAATTTTGTCACGGCGATCAGTTTGAAATTCGTTTGGGGCGGCCCGTGTAAACTATCGGGCTCGCGCCGTCACTAGACCGCCTGCTGGTGCGGAACCATGTCGGGACTGTCGGTGCGCGACGTCCCTGACGACAGGCCCCCGTCGCGCGCGATCACGTCGTTGCGGTCGCCGACCCCTTGCAGCGCCTCGGCGCGTACCGGGCGCGGCGGCGAGAACAAGAAGCCCTGACCGAAGCGCACATCGAAGTCGAGCAGGTCGACCACCACCGCTTCGGTTTCGATCTTCTCGGCGATCAGGCTGATGCCGTGACGGCCGAGAAGGTCGGAAAGGTCCGCGGTGTGAATGTCCGTGCCCGCAACGCTGCGGTTGAGCAGGAGACCAGAGGCGACCTTCACGAAGCGGATGCCGCGCTCGGCAAGATTGCGCGGCTCCATGCGCACGTCGGTCACCTGATCCATCGAGAAACGGAAGCCGCGTTCGGCAAGCGCCGCCATGTTCTCCTGCTCGATTGGGCCAAAGCTTTCCATCGCGCTCTGCGAGAATTCCAGCATGAGCGAGGGCGCGAGCGCGCGATTGGCTTCCATGAACTGAGAAAATTGCGGAAAGAATTGCGGATCGGTCAGTGTCGATGCCGAGATGTTGCAGAACAATCCGATCTCGCGGTTCTTCGACAACAGGCGCCGCAGCACCTGCACGCAGCGGAACAGCAACAGGTTGTCGATCCGCGGCATCAAGCCTTCGGCTTCCGCGAGGGCGAGAAAATCGGCGGGCAGCATCAATTCGCCGCTCGCGGTGCGCAGCCGCGTCATGCCTTCGTAATAGCGGACCTTGCGCTGCGGCAGCGTGAGGATCGGCTGCAGATAAAGATCAATGCGATTGGAATCGATTGCTTCGCGGATGAGGGCAAGCATCTCCGACCGCAACTTGTCTTTGAACGGGCCGCCGCCGGCGGGTGCAGAAGCAATCGCCGGTGCTGCGCCCATTGCACTGGCGAGCGGCGAGGAGATTTCCATCTCACGCGTTTTTGGCGTGGCGGCGAGCGCGCTCTCGTGAGCGGCGACAGTTTCCGCAAGTTGCTTGATCAGGTTTCCAAGTTCGCCGATCTCGGCTGCGAGCGGGTCCGCCGCAGCCTTTGCCCGGCCGGCTGCGCCAAACTTGTCGCTTTCGACAGCGGAAAGACGCCGCCCATATTCCGACAATTGGCGGGAGAGATCGGCGGTGCCGCGCGACAGGTCGGCGATCTGGTCCTCGATATGCGCCCGGTCGCGCATGCGCGACGACAGGATGTTGAAGAGCGCGAGGGTGAGCATAACGGCGAGCGCGACGATGGAAGATTCAACTCCGCTCACACCGAAAACGAGATAGACCACGGCACCGACCGATGCCGCGATGCAAATCACGCAAATCGCGATAAATATGGCAGCGATGCGCCGCATAACCCCATCCAGCCCGAACCGGCGATAGTGACGATTCGCCAGCCCAAGCTACACTTTCTCCGAGCGGCGCGCGCCGCGCAAGTGAACTGATCGACGAGGCCGAATTTGGCAAAGCCTGCGACGCATAAGCCCCAGCGGAGCGGGGTTCCCGCATCCATTTCGAGCTGGATCGCGGACAATCCCTGCAACACCTTCGGGGTGTTCGCGATCCTGCATTTGCTGGTCTGGACCGCGCTCCCGAGCCTCCTCTACCCGAACCTGCCGCTCGACCTGATCGAGGCGCTGACCTATGGGCGCGAATGGCAACTTGGCTATGACAAGCTGCCGCCGTTGCCGTGGTGGCTGATCGAGATCGTGTACCGGGTGGCGGGGCACGACTTCGCCTATTACGCGCTGGCGCAGGTCGCGGTGCTTGCAGGCTTCGCGCTGGTCTGGGCGATGGCGCGGCCAGTCGTAGGCCCGCAGGGGGCGCTCGCCTCCGTGCTCATTCTCGATGGGCTGCACTATTTCAATTACACCGCAGCGAAGTTCAACCATGACGTGATCCAGCTTCCGTTCTGGGCACTTGCGGGATTTTCGCTTCATCGCGCGCTGCGCGGCGGTGGCCTCGTCTATTGGTGCCTGCTGGGCGCCGGGATCGGCGGGGCGCTGTGGGCGAAATACTTTGTGGCGATGCTCGCAATCCCGATTGCGCTCTTTCTCCTGCTCGACGCGGACGCACGAAAATCGCTCCTCACACCCGGCCCGTGGATCGCAGCACTTGTTGCACTCGCAATCATGGCGCCGCATTTGTGGTGGCTCGTCACCAACGATTTTCTTCCCTTCGCCTATGCGGCGGCGCGCGCAACACCCGCACGCGGAATCTTCGATCACATCTTGCATCCACTGACGTTCGCTGCGGGACAGGCGGGATTTCTTGTTCCCGCATTGCTGATCGCGCTGCCACTGTTCTGGCCGCGCGTGAAAATGAGCAAAGAAGCGAACGCAAAATCTTTCGATTTCCGCATCATCACGCTGCTCGCCTTCGGTCCAGCCGCTGCGGTCATCGCGCTTTCCGCATTGAGCGGGCGCGGCACAATTGCAATGTGGGGTTATCCGCTCTGGCTGTTCCTCGGATTGTGGATCGTGATGCTTGCGCAGCGCGCGACGCGGCAAAAACGATTGCCGCGCATCGCAGCAACCTGGGCGATTGTGTTCGCAGTGATGGCGGGCGCATTCATCGTCAATTACGCGGTGCTGCCGCGTTTCGATCATCGCTATCGCGCCGCGTTCTTTCCCGGCGAGGCGATGGCCCGCGAAATCTCGCAACGCTATCGCGCGGTGGCGCAGCGTCCGCTCACTTACGTCATCAGTTCAATGTGGGAGGGCGGCAATGTCGGACATTACGCGCCGGAACGTCCGCGCGTTCTGATCGACGGACGGCCTGTGCGTGCGCCATGGATCGACCTTGCGGACCTTCGCAGCAAGGGTGCTGTGATCGTGTGGACTGATGGCGATCTGAAAACGCTGCCGCTCGCCTACCGGCAATTCTCCGACCGCGCCGTGGTGCAGGAGCCGTTCGAGGTTCCGTTCCGCAGAGGCGAGCGCACACTGAGTGTTGGCTGGGCGGTGTTGCCGCCGCAGCCGAGTTTTGCAGCGATTACGCCAGCGCCTTGATGATCTTGCCGACCTTGCCGACAATCTCATCAATCTGATCTTCGCTGACGATCAGCGGCGGCGAGAATGCGAGCGAGTCACCGACCGCGCGGAACATGATGCCTTCCTCGTGGAAGCCGCGATCCATCGCCTCGAAGCCGAGCTTGCCGACCGCATCCGGCTTCGACGCAAGGTCGATGCCGCAGGTGAGGCCAACGCAGCGAATGTCGAGAACGCGCGGCAAGCCTTTCAGGCTCATCACCGCATCGTACCATTTCGGTTCGATCGCCTTGGTGCGTTCGAATAGTTTTTCGTCACGATAGACGTCGAGCGTCGCAAGACCCGCAGCGCATGCGAGCGGGTGCGCCGAATAGGTGTAGCCGTGGAAAAATTCCACGACATGCTCCGGTCCGTGCATGAACGCATCGTGGATGCCCTTGCGCGCGATCACGCCGCCCATCGGCACCGAACCCGATGTGATGCCCTTGGCAAAGGTAATCATGTCGGGGATGACGCCGTAGCGTTCGGCAGCGAAAGCATGACCCAGACGCCCGAAGCCGGTGATGACTTCGTCGAAAATCAAAAGGATGCCGTACTTGTCGCAAATCTGGCGCAGGCGCTTCAGGTATCCCTGCGGCGAAGGAAGCACCGCAGTCGAACCCGCCATCGGCTCGACAATCACGCCGGCAATCGTCGTATCGCCATGCAAGCCAACCAGACGTTCGAGATCGTCCGCAAGATGCGCGCCCCATTCCGGCTCGCCCTTGGAGAAAGCCTGCTGCTCACGATTATAAGTGTGCGGCAGATGATCGACGCCCGGCAGCATGGGGCCGAAAGCCTTGCGGTTGTTCGGCAGTCCGCCGACCGACATGCCGCCGAAGCCGACGCCGTGATAGCCGCGCTCGCGGCCAATGAAACGCGTGCGCGTGCCTTGTCCTTTGGCGACGAAATAGGCGAGCGCAATCTTCATCGCGGTGTCGGCGGCTTCCGAACCGGAATTACAGAAGAACACGTTGTCGAGATCGCCCGGCGCGAGTGCCGCGATGCGGCTCGCAAGCTCGAAGGCGCGCGGATGGCCGAACTGGAAGGTCGGCGCAAAGTCGAGCTCGGCCGCCTGCTTCTGGATCGCGGCAACTACGCTGTCGCGGTTATGGCCCGCATTGGCGCACCACAGACCCGCCGACGCGTCGATGATCGCCCTGCCCTCCGGGGTGAAATAATGCATGTCCTTAGCGCGCGCGACCATGCGCGGGCGCGCCTTGAAGGAACGATTGGCCGTAAACGGCATCCAGAAGGCTTGCAGATCGTTCGGAACGGCGATGTTTTCCGCCGTGTTGGTGGCGCGGGCCATTGTGGGAATCTCCGGTTGTTGGCGGCATTGAACGCCCGCAGGGCATCCGTAGCAAGGGTGCGCCTTGCCGCCTTTTCAGGCCCTTGCTACCACCGCGCGGCCTCATCACGGAAGACCAATGGCCAAGCCCCAAAAACTGAAAGCGCGCCTGCCGCGCGGCCTCGCCGACCGCAGCCCGTCCGACATTGCCGCCACGCGCGCCATGCTGGAAAAAATCCGCGAGGTGTACGAGCGCTATGGCTTCGATCCGGTCGAGACACCGGCCATCGAATACACCGACGCGCTCGGCAAGTTTTTGCCGGATCAGGACCGGCCGAACGAAGGCGTGTTCTCGTTTCAGGATGACGACGAGCAGTGGTTGAGCCTGCGCTACGATTTGACCGCGCCTCTCGCGCGCTATGTCGCCGAGAATTACCAGAACCTCGCGCTGCCTTATCGCAGCTATCGCGAGGGCTATGTTTTCAGAAACGAAAAGCCGGGACCGGGACGGTTTCGGCAATTCATGCAATTCGATGCGGACACGGTTGGCTCCGCGTCGATGGCGGCGGATGCCGAGATCTGCATGATGGCCGCCGACACGATGGAGGCGCTGGGTTTTGCGCGCGGCGAATATGTTGTGAAGGTGAATAATCGGAAGGTGCTCGATGGTGTGATGGACGGCGCGCAAATCCCCGCAGATAAACGCCTTACGGTTCTGCGCGCCATCGACAAGCTCGATCGTCTGGGAATTGATGGCGTTGTCCAATTACTCGGCAAAGGGCGCAAAGATGAAAGCGGAGATTTCACAAAAGGCGCAGAACTCAACTCGGAACAAATTAGAGCAATTGAAGAACTGCTAGGCCTCCAAAAGCTGGCGTACACTCCGCTCACCGACCTCGACTACGCAACAAAAATTTTCAAAACTCTCCATCGTGAAAAATATAAAGATGTTCCTGACGCGGAGATCAAAAAGCAGCTATCCGACTTGCGAGAAAACGGTCGGCAAACCCTTTTTGAAGGAGTGCTTGCCCTTGTTGAGCAAAATGCGCTCGTTGTCACGTCGAATGAAAAATTCCTGGAAGGGATTCGAGAACTAAAGGCCGTCAATGAGATAGTTCAAGGCTGCGGATATCTAAGTAATCAAATAAAGATCGACTTCACCGTCGTCCGCGGCCTCGAATATTACACCGGCCCGGTTTACGAGGTCGAACTGCTCATCGACACGAAAGACGAAAAAGGCCGCCCTGTCCGCTTCGGCTCGGTCGGCGGCGGCGGGCGCTACGATGGACTCGTATCGCGCTTTCGTGGCGAGCCCGTTCCCGCAACCGGATTCTCCATCGGCGTCTCCCGGTTGCAAGCTGCGCTTGCATTGATCGGCAAGCAGGACTCTCAACAGAAATTTGGCCCCGTTGTCGTCACGATTTTCGACAAAGAACGAATCGCGGATTATCAAAAGATCGTTGCGACGCTTCGCAACGCAAATATCCGCGCCGAGCTTTATCTTGGAAATCCGAAGAACAATCTGGGTCAACAGATGAAATATGCCGACAAGCGAAACTCCCCCTGCGCCATCGTCCAGGGCTCGGACGAAAAGGCGAAGGGTGTTGTGCAGATCAAGGACCTGATCGCGGGCGCAAACCTGTCGGAGATCAAGGACCGCGAGGAATATCTCAAACGTCAGGCCGAGTCGCAGCAGGAATGCCCCGAGGACGATCTCGTCGCGCGCGTGCGCGAGGTGCTGGCGCGCCACGGGGTCAAGACGGCGTAATCCCGCAAGCGTACTCGGACGCCTCGCCTGATGCGGCGTTACATTGCCTCGAAAGCAGGCATTAAAAGCGTCCGTCGAGGGCGGGATAGGGATTGAATCGCGCCGCGACAATTCCGATTTTCGCTCACCTTCGCATTTGCCGGTTTTCCGCTCCATGAAAATTCTCACCGTCCATCACGCGACGAGCTATCGCTACGCGCGCCCGGTCAAATTCGGCGAGCACCGGCTGATGCTGCGCCCGCGCGACAGCCACGACTTGCGCCTCGTCGATGCGGAATTGCGCGTATACCCGCCGGCAAACCTGCGCTGGGTTCATGACGTGTTCGGAAATTCGGTCGCGCTCGCGCAGTTCGAATATCCGGCAGCGGAGTTATCCATTGTCAGCATGCTGAAGCTCCAACGCTTCGCGCTGGCGCGTCCGGTCTTTCCGATTTCCGCCGAGGCCGAGCTTTATCCCTTCATTTATTCTGCAAGCGACCGCACCGATCTCGGCCGTTTGCTGGAGCGGCATCATCCCGACACGACGGGCCGCGTCGAGGCTTGGGCGCAAAGCTTCATCACCGAGCGCCCGATGCCGACACTCGTGCTGCTGCAATCTATGAATTCGGCGATCCGGCAGCAGATCGAATATCGCGAGCGGTACGAAGAAGGCACGCAGCCGCCAAACGAAACGCTGGAAAAACGAAGCGGCACCTGCCGCGATTTCGCATTGCTGCTGATCGAGGCCGCGCGCAGCCTCGGCTTCGCGGCGCGTTTCGTGTCCGGGTATCTCTACGATCCGGCGCTCGATGGCGGCACGTCGTCGATGCAGGGCGCGGGCGCAACGCATGCTTGGGCGGACATCTATCTGCCCGGTGCTGGATGGGTAGAATACGATCCGACCAATGGATTGATCGCCGGAGAGAATCTCATTCGCATCGCGGTGACGCGCGACCCGGCGCAAGCCATTCCAGTTTCAGGATCGTTCGCGGGAACAACTGCGGATTTTCAGGGGATGGATGTGTCGGTCAGCGTCACGGCGGAAATCGTGTAGGCAGAATTAAACTGCGACGACGCCGAACTCGCTGAAGGCCGTGCGATCACGCGAAGACTGGGCGATCGGATGTCCGAGAACCTGTTCGGCGGCATCGAATGAATCGGTCAGCGAAGCGAACGAAACCACCCGGTCGTTCTGAAAGCGCACGAAATGCGCGCACATGTAGCTGATGAGCCGGCCGGTGCTGCGCTGGACCGCAGATATGCGTCCAAACACCGCCGCGCGGTCGCCGTCGATGAGGAAGTCGCGCGGGTCGAAGCCTCTGAATTCGAAAAGCTTGGGCAGGATGCGCCCATAGAGGTCGACCACCGCGTCCTTGCCGCGGCGATACCCGCAATACTCAAGAAGATCGACCGGGCCGGTGACCAACCATTCCACGTCGTCATCGAGGAAAGACGCCATACGCTCTGCGTCTCGCGAGACGTAGGCGAGATAGAAGCCTTGCACGATGCTAGGCGACACAGGCTGGGTCATGGCAGGGCGGTGTTCCCGTAGGGATGCTCATTTGGCCACCGATTGGTTAATTTTTCCTATCGTCGTTAACGGCGGGTTAACGCTGCCCCTTGCGGTCTTCCCGCTGCCTGGCTCGCAAGCCCCGCCGCGCTTGCCGTCGAATCCTTAAACAAGCCGTGCTAAAGGGCGCGCGCAATTAAACGAAAATGACGGCGTCACCGATGCTACCGAAGTCCGACAATCAGAAGGCCGATGCGCGCGCGCTGGCGCTGGTCGCATCCTATGAGCGTGCCGGTTACGCGCGGGCGGAGCCTGCCGTGCTCCAGCCGGCCGAGCCGTTCCTCGATCTGTCGGGCGAAGACATCCGCAGCCGTATGTATCTCACGACGGATGCGGATGGACGCGAGCTTTGCCTTCGCCCGGACTTCACGATCGCTGTGTCGCGCGATTATCTCGCCTCAAAGCAGGCCGGGCAGACCGCTTCGTTCTGCTACAGCGGACCGATTTTTCGCCAGTTGAGCGACGGCGCGGGCGAAGTGCTGCAGGCTGGCGTTGAATCCTTCGGCCGGCGCGACATCGCTGCTGCCGATGCGGAATGTTTGTCACTCGGACTGGAAGCGACCGCGTTATTCGGCATCGAAACGCCCGTCATCCGCATGGGCGACGTCGGATTATTCGCAGCCTTGGTCACGGCGCTTAAACTTGCGCCCGCGTGGAAGCGCCGCCTCGTGAAAGATTTCAACCGCAAGGCCGATCTTGCGCGCGATCTCGATCAGCTCACGCTCGGCTCGATGAACGACCGGCGCGATTATCAGGGCGTGCTTGCCGCAATGGCAGGCTCCGATCCGAAAGCCGCACACGCGCTTGTCACGGATCTACTTTCGATCGCAGGGATCTCCGCAGTCGGCGGACGCAGCGTCGGCGAGATCGCAGACCGCTTCCTTGAACAGGCAGCACTCGGCTCGACCGCGTCGTTGCCGAAGGAGATGCGCGTGCTGATCGAACGTTTCCTCGGTGTCACAGGCGACCCGGACGAATGCGCCGCCCAACTGCGCGCGCTTGCGAAGGACGCCAAGATCGACCTCACCGACGCACTTGATCTGTTCGAAAGTCGCGTCGGCTTCATTGCCGCGCGCGGCGTGAAAGTGAACGGCATCGACTTCTCGGCGGCGTTCTCGAACGGCCTCGATTATTACACCGGCTTTGAATTCCGCCTGCACGATCCGAAGGGCCGCATCGACACGCCTCTCGCGGCGGGCGGCCGCTATGACAATCTGCTGACGCGGCTTGGCAGCGCGACGCCGATCCCCGCCGTCGGGCTTGGCGTATGGATCGAACGCCTCGCTCTCGCAGGAGGCGCCAAATGAGCGCGCCATTCGTCATCGCGGTTCCGGCCAAGGGACGGCTGCAGGAAAACACCGACGCGTTCTTTGCGCGTTCCGGCTTGCCGCTGGTGAAGCCGCGCGGCCAGCGCGAATATCGCGGCACGATTTCGGGCCTCGGCAATGTCGAGGTCGCGTATCTGTCGGCGGGCGACATCACGGCGCAGCTTGCGCAAGGTGCCGCGCATCTTGGTGTCACGGGGGAAGACCTCGTGCGCGAACTCATCCCCAATGCGGACAGCCGCGTGATCCTGCTCGACGGGCTGGGCTTCGGCTATGCCAACGTAGTGGTCGCGGTGCCGCAGGCGTGGATCGACGTGCGCAACATGTCCGATCTCGACGACGTCGCGACCGCGTTCCGCCTCAAGCACAACCGCAAGCTTCGGATTGCGACGAAATACGTCAACCTGACCCGGCATTTTTTCGCAAAACACGGCATCACCGATTACCGCATCGTCGAGAGCCTCGGCGCGACCGAAGGCGCGCCTGCGGCCGGTACGGCGGAGCTGATCGTGGACATCACGACGACCGGCGCGACGCTTTCAGCCAACGCGCTGAAGATCGTCGAAGACGGCACAATGTTGCGTTCGCAGGCCAACCTTGTGGCCTCCCGCGCGGCGAAGTGGGACAGCGAACAACTCGAAACCGCGCGGCTGATCCTCGACCGGATCGCGGCGCAACGGCGCGCGCGCGCCTATCGCGAAGTGCGAACGCGTTTCGCGGCATGCAACACCGCGCTGCTGGCGCAGGCCAAAGCCGCCTATGGCGTCGAAGCGCCGTTCGGCGGGCCGACTTCTTCGGGAATGCTGACGCTGCATTGTCCGCCGGATCAGGTGCACGCGCTGGCAAACTTCCTGCGCGAAAAGGGCGCCGAGGCGATTTCGGTCATCGGTCTCGATTACGTGTTCTCGCTCGACAATCCGCTATTCGCAAAGCTGAAAGCCGGATTGTAACCGCGAGCCTTACCGGCGCGGACGGAACACGACGAAGTGCGACATCGAGAAATTGACGACGAAACCCGCGCCGATGGCGAGAATTTTCGCGGCGACCACCGGCAAAAATCGCGACCCAATCAGGACCGTCGCGGTGTTGGCGATCCATCCGAGTACGCCTGAAGCAGCGAATGTGAGGTAAGCGCGCCATGTGAGCTTGCGCCCGGATTCGACGGCGAAAGTGACGTAGGAATTCATAACGTAAGAGCCGCTGACCGCGACCAGCCATGCAACGCCATTGGCTATCACCAGCGCGATGTCGCCATCGGCAAATCCGGTGGACCGCGACAGCCCGGCAATTGCAGCCGTCACGCCCGGCACCGGGATGAGATGGCGCAGGGTCAGCAGGAACACGCCAAGATCGACCAGCGCATTCAGCACGCCAATCACGGCGAAGCTGACGGCCTTGAGGAGGAAAGCCTGCTTCCGGATGGCAGCAAGGCCGCGCCCGGCGAGGCTTTGTGACGTTGGGCTATTGTTCATCGCGGGCCTGTTAGCACGTCTCCCGGCGCCCGCCGAGGCTTTCCGGGGAATGGCGCTCGTGGGACAGCGCAGGGCTGTTGCGCTATAGATCGCGGCAAACAGGACGAATGGTTGTGACCGGGAATACGGGGAAATTAGGTGGCCAAGCTGGTGGCGCGAAAACGGGCGCAGCCGCCGGGCTGTCGGTCGTCGTGCCGTGCTTCAATGAAGCTGCGGGCCTGCCGGCTTTTCATCAGCGCCTGACGGACGCGCTGAAATCCGTCCGTGCCGCTCGCGGACTGAACAGCGAGATCGTCTATGTCGATGACGGCTCGCGGGACGAGACCTATGCCATCGCGAGCGCCCTGCCAGCCAACGGCATCGACGTTCAGGTGATCGCGCTGTCGCGCAATTTCGGCAAGGAAGCCGCCCTGATGGCCGGGCTGCATCATGCCCGCAACGGCGCGGTCCTTTTCATGGACGGCGACGGCCAGCATCCTCCGCAACTCATCGACACACTCGTGGAGCATTGGCTCGAGCGCGGCTATGACGTGGTTTACACCGCAAAGGCGCATCGTGACTCCGAGTCATGGCTGCGGCGTCTCGGCGTCAAATATTTCTACAAGCTCATCAACTGGCGCGCGCGCCAGGAAATACCGGAGGATGCCGGCGATTTCCGCCTGGTGTCGCCGCGCGCAGCGAACGCACTCCGTCAGCTTCCTGAGCGCAATCGCTTCTTCAAGGGGCTGGCAAGCTGGATCGGCTTCAAGCAGGTGCGGGTCGATTACGAGCCTGCGCCGCGCGCGCATGGCGCTTCGACATGGAATATGTCGTCGCTCATCGGACTATCGATCGAAGGACTGACGTCGTTCTCGGTCGCGCCGCTGCGGATCGCGAGCCTGCTCGGGCTCGTCATGGCAGGCGTCGCGCTCGTGTTCGGCGCATCAATCCTCTGGGAAACGGTGTTCTACGGAAAATCCGTACCCGGCTATCCCTCCCTCGCGGTCGGCCTGATGGTGCTCGGCGGCGTGCAACTCATCATGATCGGCGTGGTCGGCGAATATGTCGGAAAGATTCTTTCCGAGCAGAAAGCGCGGCCGGTTTATTTCGTGGCCGAGCAAAGTCTGAAAAAAGCGGATGAAACGTCCGCCCCGACGCGGCAGACCGCAGCGGAATGACGGCCCTTCGACGCATTTTTTTGGTTGCTGACGATTACGGCATCTCGCCTGCGGTGAGTGCCGCGATCCGTGATCTCATCGCGCGCGGGCGGCTGAATGCAACGTCAGTTATGGTCGGCACTCCGAGCTTCGATCATTCCGAAGCCGTTTCGCTTTCAATGCTCAATGCGGCCGGCCCGCGCGTCGCCATCGGGTTGCATGTCACGCTCACCGCGCCGTTCAAGCCGATGAGCGGCGATTATCGCCCGCTGAAAAACAATGCGTTCCTGCGTCTTGAGGATACCGGCGGCAGCGCGATGCTGCGCAAACTCGATCCGGCATCTCTTGCGCGCGAAGTCTCGGCGCAATTCGCAGCGTTCGCGCAGGCCTTCGGCCATCCGCCCGATTACGTTGACGGGCACCAGCACATGCATCTTTTTCCGCAAATCCGCGATGCCGTGCTGAACGCCACCAAGGACCACGCACCGAACGCCTGGATACGCCAATGCGGCCGCGTCACGCCGCTGCATAAGCGCATGTCCGATCCGAAGGGCATGTTCCTCGACTGGCTGAGCCGCGAATTCCGCCGTCGCGCGGCAAAGCTTGGCATCAAGACCAATCCGGCTTTCGCGGGTACCTATGACTTTGCCCCGCGCAGCGACTTCGCCGAATTGTTTCCCTCGTTCCTCGTCAACATGAGCGAAGGCGGCGTCGTCATGTGCCATCCGGGGCACGTGGACGCAGAGCTACGTAGCCTCGATCCGGTCACCACTGCGCGCGAACGCGAATATGCCTATCTGGCAGGCGAGCTATTTCCCAAGCATCTGCAACAGCATGGGCTGACGCTTCGCTGACACCGTGATTTTTTGTCGCGCCCATTCCGTTGCGCCTTCCGGGTGCCCACATTTCCCGCTGTCCTCGTCGGGAGGACATTGGAGGCCACGATGACCCCGCAAGAACGCCAGCAGGTTTCAGAGCTTTTCGATCGTCTCGCGAGCCTTGAAAGCAACCGGCGCGATCCGGAGGCCGAACGGCAGATTGTGGATGAACTTCGCCGCGCGCCGAACGCAGTCTATGCGCTGGTACAGACCGTTCTTATTCAGGACGAGGCCCTGCGCGCAGCACACGAGCGACTGCGCGAATACGAAGGCGATGCCCCGCAGCAGCAGGGCGGTTTCCTCGACAACATGCGCAACTCGATCTTCGGACGATCCGCCGCCGGTCGAGGATCGGTGCCGTCAATCCGTCCGGGCGAACAGGGCAGCGCATGGCAAAGCGGTGCCAATGGACAGCAAGCGCCGCAACAGGGCGGATCGTTCCTTGGTACGGCAGCCGCATCCGCAGCCGGCATGATCGGCGGCGCACTTTTGCTTAATTCGTTTCGCGGGATGTTCGGAGGCGGCGGTAACG
The DNA here is from genome assembly GCA_945862935.1 of Pseudorhodoplanes sinuspersici. Classification (GTDB taxonomy): domain Bacteria; phylum Pseudomonadota; class Alphaproteobacteria; order Rhizobiales; family Xanthobacteraceae; genus Pseudorhodoplanes; species Pseudorhodoplanes sinuspersici_A. The sequence continues at coordinate 41,086 of CAMBBO010000003.1, forward strand.
CTCAAGGCGCACTCGATTCCAGTGCAGGGCGTTCGCCATGGGGCGGCAACGAAGCCTCAGGCAGCGATCTTGCCCGCGATGCCGGCGTGAACGACATCGGCGGCAGCGGCAAACTCGCCGATGCAGGCGCGAGCCAGCAGCAAGGCGCATTCGATACCGCCGAAGCCGATCTCGACGATTCGGATGACGACGATTCAGACTTCGATTCGGATTTTGACGGCGGCGATTCCGATCTCGCCTGATTCCGTCCGCAGCTATAAAGCAAAAGGCCGCCGTTCATCACGGCGGCCTTTCTTCGTTCCCCCCAACAATTCGTCAGATAACGATGACGCGGGTGCCGACTTTCACGCGCTCATAAAGATCGGTGACATCTTCGTTACGCATGCGGATGCAGCCGGATGACACCGCCTGCCCGATGGTCCACGGCTCGTTCGATCCGTGAATGCGATAGAGTGAAGAACCGAGATACATCGCGCGCGCGCCGAGCGGATTTTCCGGACCGCCCGCCATGTAGCGCGGCAGATCGGGGCGGCGCTGCAGCATCTCATCCGGCGGACGCCAATCCGGCCATTCGCGCTTGAGCGAAACTGACTTCACGCCAGCCCAGGTGAACCCGGGGCGGCCGACGCCGATGCCATACCGCATCGCTTTGCCGCCGGGCTGTACCAGAAACAGAAACCGCTTCGGTGTGTCGATGATGACGGTGCCCGGCTTTTCCGGCCCGGCATAATCGACCATCTGCTTCATGTAGCGCGGATCCATCGCAGGCCGCGCAGGCGCGCCACCGGCACGCGCTGGTTCGCCGTAAGCATAAGCGGCCGGCGGCGCCATCGCCGGATCGGCTTGTTGCAACAGCGGCGGCTCGGCCGATTGCTGCATGACCGGCGGCTGCGCCATCGGCTGCATCACAACGGGAGGCTGCTGATATTGCTGGGCGCGGCCATCACCGGCGCCAAACAGGAACTCGATAAAGCCGCCGCCCATGTCACGCTGACTGCGATAGACATATTGCGGTTGCGCGGCCTGAACCACGACCGGCTGCGGCTGTTGCGTGGCATAGAGCGGCACGGGCTGGGCTGTCGCCGCATTCGTGCCAAGGGCGCTCAAGGAAAGCGCAATAACTGCGATACGCTGCATCGACGTACTCTCTACTCAACTCGACTTCGCCGTCCGAAAGCGCAAATCACGCACGCCTTCACGAGCGTCCACTACACGGTGAAAATTATGCCGAATGGTAAATGCGCGCGGCGATGACCGCTGAACCGCGCAATCTGCGGAGTTTACCTCCGATTAGCGTTTATTTTGAGTTTAAGCGGAAACATCATGGTTAACGCTTCGTCCTCGCCGCGCGGCGCGGATGAACCGCGTGTTAAGCCGCGTCACCTAAACAGGTCGCAAGGATCGGTGATGGCGATGGCTGCACAGCGCAAGGTTTTTCGCATCGAGGAAATGCTGCATGGCGGGTCTCCCGCTGCGGCTGCGTCCACGAATGCTCCCGGCCATGTCGAGTTGATGCGTGAAGTCAAATTGCTGCGCGAATTGCTCGTTCAGGGAC
>CAMBBO010000004.1 GCA_945862935.1 Pseudorhodoplanes sinuspersici
GATCGACCACGCGCGCCAGTCCTTCAGTGAAATCCTCATTGCGCAGGAACCAGACAAGCCGATCGAGCAACAAATCCTGGACGGCTGCGTACAATTCGAGTTGCAGCGCGCCCGGCACCTTGTTGTCGAGCGCGTTGATCTCGTCATTCAGCGTCGGCATGTCGTAGCTGTCGCGTACGGCGGCGAAAGCTGAAGCAATCTCCGCGACCGAAGCGCCAGTTTCGTCGACGATACGCGCGATGATCGAAGCGCCGCCGCGATTGACCATCGAATTTGCGAGCTGGGTCGAGATGATCTCGCGATGCAGCCTGTGATGCTCCAGCGCCGCCGGGAATTTCTCCGCCAGCACCTTCGGGAAATAACGCCCGAGTTCGCGGCGCAAATATGGATCGTCTGGCACCGGCGATTCGAGCAGGTCGCTGTAGAGCGATAGCTTGGCGTAGGCGAGAAGCACCGCAAGTTCGGGCCGCGTGAATGCCTGATTGCGGCGGCGGCGTTCGCCGATTTGCATATCGTCCGGCAAGAACTCGACATTGCGGTCGAGCAGGCCGCGCGCTTCCTGCGTCTGCATGAAGCGCTGCAAGAAGCCGACATCGTCCAAGCCCCGCCGCTCGGCCAGCGACAGCGCAAGCGTCTGCAAGTAATTGTTGCGCAAAACGAGATGACCGACCTCCTCGGTCATCTGTTGCAGCAATTCGTTGCGGCCCTCGATTGTCAGCGCGCCAGATTCCACAGGCTGGCTCAACGCGATCTTGATATTGACCTCGACGTCCGAGGTATTCACGCCGGCGGAATTGTCGATGGCGTCGGTGTTCAGCCGCACGCCCTGCATCGCAGCCTCGATGCGCCCTAGCTGCGTGACACCGAGATTGGCGCCCTCGCCGATCACTTTGCATTTGAGATCCTTGCCAGTGATGCGGATGGCGTCATTGGCGCGGTCGCCTGCGGCCTCGTTGGTTTCGCCGGATGAGCGGATGTAAGTGCCGATGCCGCCGAACCAGAGCAGGTCGGCCGGCATTTTCAGGATAGCGGTCATGATTTCCGGCGGCGTTGCGTGCTCGCCGGCCAGGCCAAGCAGGTTCCGCATTTCTGCGGACAAAGGAATCTGCTTCAGCGACCGCGGAAAAATTCCTCCGCCCTGCGAGATCAGCGTCTTGTCGTAATCCTGCCAGCTCGAACGCGGCAGCTTGAACAACCGCTCGCGCTCGGCGAAGCTTTTCTCCGTGTCTGGCGACGGGTCGATAAAAATGTCGCGATGATCGAACGCCGCGACGAGCTTGATCGTCTTCTCTCGAAGCATTCCGTTGCCGAACACGTCGCCCGACATGTCGCCCACGCCCGCGACCGTGAACGGCGTGGTGTGAATATTGACGTCCATTTCGCGGAAATGCCGCTTCACTGCCTCCCACGCGCCGCGCGCGGTAATGCCCATGACCTTATGGTCGTAACCGGCCGAGCCGCCAGATGCGAAGGCATCGCCCAGCCAGAAGCCGCGCTCGACGGAGATCGCATTCGCCGTGTCGGAGAAGGTGGCGGTTCCCTTGTCGGCCGCAACCACCAGATAAGGATCGTCGTCGTCGTGACGCACGACGTTATCGGGATGCACGACGTTGCTTCCCGATAGATTGTCGGTGAGGTCGAGCAGACTTCCGATAAACAACTTGTAGGCAGCAATGCCTTCGGCGGCGATGGCTTCGCGCGTGCCGCCGACAGGAAGGAATTTCGGAACAAAGCCGCCCTTCGCGCCAACCGGCACGATGACCGCGTTCTTCACCTGCTGCGCTTTGACGAGACCCAGAATTTCCGTGCGGAAATCCTGCGGCCGGTCAGACCAGCGAATGCCTCCGCGCGCCACCTTGCCGAAACGCATATGCACGCCTTCGACGCGCGTCGAATAAACGAAAATTTCGTAGAGCGGTTTGGGCAGCGGCATGCCGTCGATCTTGCGGCTGTCGAACTTGATCGCGATCAGCGCCTTCGGCATTCCGTCATCGCCGATCTGGTAGAAATTGGTGCGGATCGCCGCGTGGATCGCATTCATGAAATGCCGCAAGATGCGATCTTCATCGAGGCTTTGAACGGCTTCCAGCGCCTGCTCGATCTCCTGTGCGATTGCCGTCTCGCGCGCCGCGCGTTTGTCGTCGCCGCCTTCGCCGCGTGGATCGAAACGCGCCTGGAAAAGCGCGACAAGTTTTGCCGCGATCGCAGAATGTTTGCGCAAAGTCGCCCACATGTAATCCTGCGAGAACGGCACGCGGATTTGCCGCAGATAGCGCGAGATCGTGCGGATCAGCGCAACGTCGCGCCACCACAATCCGGCTGTCAGAACCAGCGCGTTGTAACCGTCATTCTCCGCAACGCCGCGCATGACAAAGAGGAATGCCGCTTCGAGCGGTTGATCCATAGTCGCAAGATCAATTGCGCCGCCATCGGCCCGTTCGAGCATCATGTCATGCAGCCAGATCGACTCATGCTCGGGCGTGCCATCCATGTCGTAGGTGCGCTCATCGACGACGCGAAAGCCCATGTTTTCGAGAATAGGAACACGCTCCGACAACGGGATCGGTCGCGCATAACTCCACACCTTCAGCGCCACACCGCTTTTGGATTCAGCGACGCTGTGAAAATCGACGCTGATCGGACGCTCATCCGAAAGACCTTCGATGATCCGAATGTCGTCAATCGCAGTCGCAGGCGTGTAATGCTCGCGATAGCCTGCAGAAAAAGTGCGCGCGTAACGCGCAGCGAGCCGCTTTGCGCGCGCCGGTTCGTGCGCGAGCGCAAGCGCCTCGGCCAGCGCGTCGGTCCATGTGCGAACGATGGCATTGACCGCGTATTCCAGTTCCGCGCGTTCCGGGTATTCGATGCCATCCTCGGAACGCCGGATCACGAAATGGATTCGGACCAGCGGGCCTTCAGGGAAAAACAGGTCGAAGGTTCCGACGCTGCCCTTGTAGATCTCGGCCAGGAATTTCCCGATCGAATCGACCGTCGCCCCACCGGCGCGTTCGCGCGGCACATAGACGATTACCGACACGAAACGGTCGAAACGATCGAGCCGCGGCAGCACGCGAACGCGTGGGCGTTCGTCGAGTTGCAGGATTGTCTGTGCGAACTGGAATAATGTCGCGTCGTCGATCTGGAACAGTTCGTCGCGCGGATAAGTCTCCAGAATGTTGACCAGCGCCTTGCCGGAATGCCCCGCCGAATTGAACCCTGAGCGCGTGAGAACGCTGTCGATCTTGCGGCGCAGATACGGGATCGATTTGGTCGAGCGCGTGTAGGCGCTCGACGTCAAAAGACCGATAATTCGAAATTCGCCGAGCGCGGTGCCGTTCGCGCTAAAGCGTTTGACGCCGACGTAATCCATGAAAACGCGGCGATGCACATGCGAACGCGTGTCCGCCTTCGTAATGATGAGTGCGGTCGGCTCGCTGAAGGCCTTCCGCATCTCATTCATCGTGGATGCGTCATCGAGCCGAGCGAACTCGCGCCCATCCCGATCGCGCAGGATTCCAAGACCCGTTTCCGGGCGTGGCTGCAATTCGCCGGTTGGCGCGAAGGCGTAATCGCGCACGCCCAAGAAAGTGAAATTGTTCGCGACAAGCCATTCCAGAAACTGGATCGCTTCCGCCACTTCATCCACCGGCAATGGCGGCGGGTTCGCTTTCAGGCTCGCAATAATTTCACCGACGCGCCCGAGCATCGGCCGCCAGTCGGTGACGCTCGCGCGCACATCGGCAAGGACCGTTTCCAGCGCCTTTACCGTTTGCGCGCGTTCGTTTTCGTCTGCGACTTCCTCGACATGAATATGAATAAAACTCTCGCGCAGCACCGTTCCGATCGCGTTCTCATCAATGACCCACGATTCGAGCGTGCCGTCGGCTTTGCGTCCGACCGAAAACACCGGATGCACCACCAGACGAATTGAAAACTTCCGGTCGGTCAATTCGGCCATCACCGAATCGACAAGGAACGGCATGTCGTCGTTGACGACTTCGATGACGGAGATGCCCTTCAGCCGTTCGCCGCCGGGCGGCACCTGCGGCGCGACGAAACGGATCGCAGGCGTCCCCGGCTTGCGCGTATGGAAATGCGCCCACGCCTCTTTCGCGAGAGAAGCCAGTTCCTCCGGCGCGTAGCCGACAAGGTCTTCCGGTGCGGCATGCTCAAACAGACGCGCGACAAAACTGTCGGGAACCTGATCGTCGTCAATCAGATCGGACGCGTCCTCGATCAGGCGAAGAGCCGCAAGCTCTTCCTCCGTGCCGAGAAAAATTGAGGGCGAGTTTTCGTTCTGGCGCGGTGCGTCGGACATGCGGATGAGTCTTTACGATTGGCGCCGGGCCGTCGAGAGGCCATCCGGTCACGTGAAATCAATTTCACCGGAGCAAGCGGCGCGATAATCTCGGCTTGGGGAAACGCGGGGAAAATCGTGGCAAAATCCGGCAAAAAGATGAGCAAACACAAGGGCAAAGCAAGCGCTCGCCCTAAGGGCAGCAAGGCGGTCGCAAAATCGAAGATCAAGCCCGCGGCGCAGGCCAATCCAGCCGCGAACGTGGCGAATGCCGATGACACTGTCGTGATCGCGCTTTCGCTGCCGCCGGTGAAGCCGAGCGACTCCATGTCGGCCTATTTCAAGAAGTGCCAGGAGAAGCTTGGCTTCATCCCGAACGTGCTCAAGGCCTACGCCTTCGACATGGCCAAGCTCGAACCCTTCGTCGCGATGTACAACGACCTGATGCTCGGGCCGTCGGGCCTGTCCAAGCTCGAACGCGAGATGATCGCGGTCGCCGTGTCCTCACACAACCGCTGCTACTATTGTCTCGTCTCGCATGGCGCGGCGGTCCGCCAATATGCCGGCGATCCTGTGCTCGGTGAATTGATCGCGATGAATTATCGCGCCGCACGGCTCGATAAGCGCCAGCGCGCGATGCTGGATTTCGTTGTCAAATTAAGCGCCCAGCCGTGGCAGGTGGAAGAGAACGACCGCGAACGGCTGCGCCGCGCCGGATTTTCGGATCGCGACATCTGGGACATCGGAGCGGTCGCGGGCTTCTTCAACATGTCGAACCGCGTGGCATCCGCAACCGACATGCGGCCAAATTCGGTTTATCACCTGATGGCGCGCTAGATTTCGACCAGCTTGTTTGGAATCTCGTTACGATTGTCGAGACGCGCCGGAAAATGCTGCGCGAGCACGACGCCGCATCGCTCGATGGCGGCGATAAGACCATCGCCCGCGCGCTTGTCCTTGATCGCAGTGATGAGGTCGGCCATCGCGCCGTCCCACACACTCTGATCGACCTTCGCGTTGATGCCTTCGTCGGCGATGATCGAGGCGTGGCGTTCCGCCACTGAAACGTAGATCAACACCCCGGTGCGATCCTTGGTGTTCTGCAGGCCGTGCGCGAGAAACTGCTGCATTGCCGCGCGCTGAGCGCGCTCAAAACGCGCGAGTTTCGGCACGGCGTGCACGACCACCTTCGGATGCGACAAAATCAGAGACGCGAGAATGAACGCCGAAAGCTGGATCATGTAGATCGCCTCCACCGATGCTTCGGTGAATTCGATCAGCGGAATCGGCACGAACAAGGCGAGCGCCGCGCCCCATGCCACGGGAACGAGACGATAGGAGTCGGAGCGTTTCGCAATCACGCAAAAAATTTCACCGGATGTTTTTTGCTCCGCCGCGGCAATGGCGTCGGCAACACGTTTCTTTTCGTTGTCGGAAATCAGCATCACCAGCTCCCCGACGAACCACCGCCGCCGAACGACCCGCCCCCGCCGGAAAATCCGCCGCCCGAGGACGAGCCCGAACTCCACGACGATCCGCCGCCCGAAGACCCGGATCCCGAAGTGACGCGCGTCGTGTCCCACCAATGCCAGAAGCCGGCCTTGGCCTGGCCGTAAGGCGGCGCAAAACCAAACGCGGTTGCGAGCGACCGTATGCCGTTCAGCGCCAGAATGATCGTGAACAGCGCAATCATGAAGCCCCATTCCGACAAAAACAGCCAGGAGAGGAATCTCACGAACCAGCCCGGCTGACGCACGGCAGGCTTGGCCCGCGCCTTGAACTCTTCGGCGTCGCCGCTCAACACCTGAACGAGATCGTCGGTGCCGCGCACAATGCCGCCCGGAATATCGCCGGCCTTGAAGCGAGGAATGATCGAATTCTCGATGATGAATTTGGTGAGTGCGTCGGTCAGCGTCCCTTCGAGGCCGTAGCCGACCTCGATGCGAACCTTGCGCTCGTTCGGCGCGACGATTAGCAGCGCGCCGTTATTGACGCCCTGCTGGCCGATCTTCCATTCGCGGCCAAGCTGATAGCCGAAATCCTCGATGCTCGTGCCCTGCAGGGAATTGAGTGTGACCACGACAAGCTGCGTCGTGGTTTTGGTTTCAAGCTCCTGCAGTTTTGCTGTGAGGTCGGATTGGATCGACGAACTAAGGATGTTCGCTCCGTCAACCACGCGCCCCGTCAGCGCCGGGAATGTGAGCGCAAACGCGCAGGTAGCGAAACAAATCGCAACCAGCGCGATCGCAGACGCGCGCCAATATCCTCCCGCAATCGTCAGGACGTGGCGCACGTCAATCTCGCCTTAGAACTTCACTTGCGGCGGACGCGCGGTGTCGGCCGCGGCTGCGAATGTTTCCATCGGCTTGTTTGCGCGGAACACGGTCGAAGCCCAGATCACGCCGGGGAAGGTGCGAAGTTCAGTATTGTATTGACGCACGGCCTCGATGTAATCGCGGCGCGCGACGGAGATACGATTTTCCGTGCCTTCGAGCTGCGACTGCAGCGCGAGATAATTCTGGTTCGATTTCAGGTCGGGATAGGCTTCCGACACCGCGATCAGACGGCCCAGCGCGCCAGATAGTTGCGACTGCGCTTCCTGGAATTTCTTGAATGTCTCGGGATCGGTGATGGTCGAGGCATCGACCTTGATCGACGTCGCGTTGGCGCGCGCCTGCGTCACCGCTTCAAGCACGCTCTTTTCCTGCGCGGCAAAACCCTTCACCGTCTCGACCAGATTGGGGATGAGGTCGGCACGGCGCTGATACTGGTTCTGAACGTCGGACCATTTCGCCTTGGCCTGCTCCTCAAAGGTCGGAATGTTGTTGACGCCGCATCCGGCGAGAAAAAGACTCGCGCAGGCAGCGAAAACGGAAATCCGAATAATCCTGAACGTGCTGGCCATCGGGCCCTCCGGCAATTGCGTCGATATGCGGAAGCCGCCAATCTGCGGCCCGCATGGGTGACCCTAGTGCATGGCACTTCCAAGAGAAAGCCAGCGCTTCTATGTGTCGTGACGTCCCGCTCCGGTTCAAAGGTATCGCTGTGAAGCAGTTTCTGTCCCGGTCAGCCTTTTTTCTCGCTTTTGCCATCTCACCGGCCCTTGCCGCCGAAAGCGCGCAGACCGCGCAGGGGCGCAACGGCATGGTCGTGGCGCAGGAAGCGCGGGCGGCACAGATTGGCGTCGATATTCTAAAGCGTGGCGGCAACGCAGTGGATGCTGCGGTCGCGACCGGCTTTGCGCTCGCGGTCACCTATCCGCGCGCGGGCAATATCGGCGGCGGCGGCTTCATGGTGATCCACCTTGCCAATGGAAATCGAAACATCGCCATCGATTATCGCGAAACGGCACCCGCGCTGACCACGCGCGACGTTTTCCTTGATGATCGCGGTGAAGCCGACCCTTCGAAATCACGCGATGGCGGATTGGCCATCGGCGTGCCCGGCACGGTCGCGGGTCTTGCGATGGCGCACGAAAAATACGGCTCCGGCACGCTGACGCTCGCCGATCTGATCGCGCCTTCGATTGCGCTCGCACGCGACGGCATTCCAGTCGATGGCGACGTTGCCGATACGCTGTCGTCGGCGCGCAACTTGTTCGCGCGCTGGCCATCATCGGCGAAGATTTTTCTGAAAAGCGATGGCGCAACTCTCGCGCCCGGCGACGTGCTGCTGCAAAGCGATCTCGCGGCAACACTGGAAACCATCGGCCGCGAAGGCCCGCGTGCATTCTATGACGGCCCTATCGCGGACAAGATCGCTGCTGCCGTGCATGAGGGCGGCGGCCGCATGACGCCGAACGATCTTCGGGAATACCGGGCCATCGAACGGCCGGTCGCTCGCGGCACTTATCGCGGATACGACATTCTCTCGATGCCGCCGCCATCATCCGGCGGCGCGCATCTGATCGAGATGCTCAACATCCTCGAAGGCTACGACCTTGCGAAATCCGGGAGCGGGAGCACCGAAACCTTGCACCTGCTGATCGAAACAATGAAACGCGCGTATGCCGACCGCGCGGTATTTCTCGGCGACCCGGATTTCGTCAACATTCCGCTGAAAGGGTTGTTGTCGAAACGCTACGCGGCGGGTCTGCGCGACACGATCACGCTTCAGCGCGCGACGCCTTCGGCCGAAATCCGCGCAGGCGCGCCGGCGGCCTATGAAGGCGACAACACCACACATTTTTCCGTCACGGACCGTTTTGGCAACGCGGTTTCGAACACCTACACGCTCAATCTCAGCTACGGCGTCGGCCTCGTCGCCGAAGGCACCGGCGTTCTTCTCAACAACGAACTCGATGACTTCGCGGCAAAACCCGGCGCGCCGAATGCCTTCGGCCTCGTCGGCGGGGACGCGAATGCGCCGGGTCCGCGCAAGCGCCCGCTCTCGTCCATGTCGCCGACCATCGTGCTGAAAGACGGCGCGCCTATTCTCGTGACCGGCTCGCCCGGCGGCAGCCGCATCATCACAGCAGTTCTGCAAGTCATATCGAACATGATCGACCACGGCATGAATGTCGGCGATGCCGTCGGCGAACCGCGCATCCATCATCAATGGCTGCCGGATGAGGTATTCGTCGAGCCGGGAATTCGGGATGCAACGCTCGATGCGTTGCGCGTGTTAGGACACAAAATCACACAGCGCCCGCCAATGACGTCGGCAAATTCCATCGCGGTCACGCCGGAGGGGTTTATTGGCACAGCAGACCGGCGCACGCGCGGGCCGCTTGCGGTGGGTTACTAGTTACTTCCGCGCAGGGCTAACAGACGCCAGCATCGCCCAAGGCAATACGCCTTCGGGCACTTTGTGCCGCAGGCGATCGAGTATCACCATTACGATACCGACCACGAGCGTCGCGCTCACGCCGATTGCGGCCGCCTCGCCACCCAACCCCGCGTCTTCCAGACTGAACAACGCGACTCCCAATGTCTCCGTGCCTGCGGTCCACAGCAACGCGGATACCGTTAGTTCATTGAAGGCCAGAAGAAACACCAGCAGCGCGCCCGCCGACGCCGCAGGCAAAAGGTTTGGCACGATGACATGGCGCAAGCGCTGCCACGCATTCGCGCCGTCGAGCGCCGACGCTTCCTCCTGATCGCGAGCGAGCACCGCCATCGCGGCGAGCGGCGGTTTCAGAGCGAGCGGCAGGAAGCGCGCGAGATAGGCGAAGAAAATAATGAACGGCGTCGCGTAGATGCTCACGCCGATCAACGGCAACGGCCTAAGGAAAAGAAGAATGCAGGCAATCGCGAGCACCACGCCCGGCAACGCGTAAGGAATTTCGATCAAAGCTTCGAGCGCGCGGCGGAATTTGCCCGCCTTCCGATCCAGCGCATACGCGACTGCAATCGAAAGAAACGCGAGGATCAGCGCCGAGCCGCCCGCGAAGAAGAATGAGTTGCGGAACGCGCGAACGGTCACGCTCTGGCGGAACAGTACCTCAGCGAATTTATCGAACGTGACAGTTGCGAACGAAAGCGTGACACCGAAGGCTGGAACGAGCGCGGTCGCGACAAGCGAAGCGAACGGAAGAATCACGGTCAGGGACAGGAACAGCCACAATGCGCCTTCCACCAGCGGCCGCGCCGCGCCCAATCTCCAGAACGGCACCATCGGCGCTTCAGCCTCGCGGCGCGCATCGCGGCCACTCAACGCCGTGATCGCGAGCACGCCCGCGCCGGCAATCACGGCAACAGACATTGAGAGCGCCGCAGCATCAGCGATGCCGGTCGGGCCGAAACTCACAAGCTGGCGATAGATGAGCGTCGGCAGCGTGATGTAATTCGCGGGCAATCCGAGCAATGCGGGAATCCCGAAATTTCCGACGCCCGCGACAAACACAAGAAGGCCCGCCATCACCATGTGCGGGCGCAGAAGCGGCAATATCACGCGTCGCAATGTCGTCAGTGGCGAAGCGCCGTCGAGTTGGGCCGCTTCAATGACGCTGGCTGGAATCGCGCGCAGCCCCGTCGCGAGCGTAATCGCCGCAAGCGGCGCGTGGTGGAATGAGAGAATGAGCATCACGCCGAAACGTCCGAGCAAAGGATTGGGCGTGCCGGGCGGCGGTGCCAGCCCAATCGCGTTGAGGATCGGCGAGGCAGGTCCGGCCAACGTCTTGTAGGCAAGTGCTGCGACCTGCGGCGCGACCAGAAGCGACATCACATAAAGGAACGCGAGCGAGCGCTTGCCGCGCATGTCCGTGATCGCGAGTGCTATGGCAAATCCGCCACCAAGCAAAAGCGCGCCGAAACTCGAAACAACACCGCTCTCAAACGTATGCCATGCCGCGAGCAGCGCGACGCGGCTGGTCGCTGCGGCGAAGGTCGCTGACGGATTGAAATTTCCTCCGGGCGCGAAGGCCGCCCAAAGCAATCGCCCGAACGGCAATGCTGCGAATAAAACAGCGCAAACGAGAAGAAGGGCGACAAAGCCGTCGCCCTCCCGCCGGATCCAGTCCGATGCGCCCGGACGCACAGCCGTCACGGGCCGAAGATGTCGGAGAATTTCTGGGTGTTGGCTTTTGCGTCAGCCAGCGCCTTGGCCGGTTCGAACGGCATCAACTTGATGTCCTTGCGATCAGGGAAGCCCGCCGGCAGTGCGACTTGCGGATGCGCCGGAACGTAACCTTGCTTCAGCGCCAATTCCTGACCGTCTTTCGACAGCACGAACGAAACGAACGCGCGCGCGGCATCTGGATTCTTTGTCGACTTCAGGATCGCAACCGGCTCGCCGATGGCGGACACACCTTCCTTCGGAAATACGAAAGCCACCGGCGCGCCCTTGGCCTTTTCACGGATCGCCATGAAATCGACCACCATGCCGTACAGCTTCTCACCACCGGCGACCTGTTTGAGAACGTCGCCATTGCCGGATGTCGCGACCGCGCCATTGGCTTTCAGTTTTTCGTAATAGCCCCAGCCCTCGCCGAGATTCGATGTCAGCGTCGCGGCGTGAATGAGCGCGGCGCCCGACGCGAGCGGCGACGGCATAACGATCTGGCCCTTGACCTCAGGCTTCAGCAGATCGGTCCACGATTGCGGCTGCGTCGGCGCCTTGGTGTTGTAGATGATGCCCGTGGTGATGAGCTTGGTCGCAAACCAGGTCTTGTCCTTGTCGTGCATGCCCGGCGCATAGGCCGACACATCGGCCTCGGGGAATGGCAGCAGGCGACCCTCCTTCTTTAAGTCCTCCATCGTCACTGCATCGGCAATGAGAAGAAGATCGGCCTGTGCCGCGCCCGCTTCCATTTCGGCGCGGAGTTTTGCGACAATGCGCGGGGTGCCATCGCGCACGAAGGTGACATCAACTTTCGGATATTTCGCCTTGAAGGCGTCGATAGTCTGCTGCGCGTCCTGGTTCGGCTGGCTCGTATAGAGAACGAGCTTGCCTTCCTGAGCGCGCAAGGCGGCGGGGGCCGCGGCGAACGCCGCGATCAGAAACAGGCGAATGATGATGTTCATGAAGGAGGTCCGCGTTACCAGTTGATTGGCCCGCGACATCGCATGTATTTCAAGACAACTCGACGACGTCCGGCGGCACCGTCAGATTTGACGTAACTACGCGAGAGCATGGAACCAGTTCCCGCACCCGTCAACAGCGCCGATGTGCGCGCGCGGGTTCCAGGAACGCCGAGTTGCAATGCAGCGCGAAACGACCCAGATAGGTCGGATGGCCGACAAAACCAAACCTGTTCCAAAACTCGAAATCCGGCACACGACGACGGCCGACATCGAAGGAATTCGCTCGCTGATGCGGAGAGCCTATCCCTCCTTCGGGCCCGAGGGAGTTTATTCCGACGCTCAATTGCGCGGACAGCTCAATCAGTTTCCCCAAGGACAACTCGTCGCCATCTACGAAGGGAAAGTCATCGGGTTTTGCGCGACCTTTCTCGTTTCCGAAACGCTGGCGCTCAGTCCGCACGATTGGGCGACGATCACTGGCCGCGGATATGCGTCGCGGCACGACCCGAATGGCGACTGGCTGTACGGGATGGACGTCTGCGTCGATCCGGAATTTCGCGGACAGCGCATCGGGCAGCGCCTTTACAACGAGCGAAAGCGTCTGTGCCAGCATTTGCGGCTGAAGGGCGTCGTGTTCGCCGGACGAATGCCGAACCTCGCGCGGCGTTGGGCCAGTGCCGGTTCGGCCGAGCGTTATCTGCAACTCGTAATCGAAGGCAAGCAGCGCGATCCGGTCATCGGTTTCCAGATCCGCAACGGCTTTGAGGCGATCGGAGTCATGCCCGATTATCTTCCGGCCGACAAAGAGTCGCGCGGATATGCGACGCACATGATCTGGCGAAATCCGGAGGTGCCCGTCGAAAAGGCCGGAGCCCCTCAGCGATTGATGCGGCGGCCGCAAACCGTGCGCGTCGGCGCCATTCAGTATCAGTTGCGCGCGGTTTCCTCGTTTGAGGAATTCGCGCAGCAGGTCGAATATTTCGTCGACGTCGTCGCCGATTACAAAGCCGACTTCGCGGTTTTCCCGGAACTGTTCACGCTGCAATTATTGTCCATCGAGAACAAGCAGGTGCCCGCGGCAGAAGCGATCGCGGCGCTTACCGGCTATACCGAGCGTTTCAAGGAAATGATGAGCCGCCTTGCGGTGAGCTACAACGTCAACATCATTGGCGGCTCGCATCCGACACGCGAACCTGACGGCGAAGTTCACAACATATCGTATGTATTTCTGCGCGACGGAGTCGTGCACGAGCAGCACAAGATTCATCCGACGCCGAACGAGCGCTATTGGTGGAACATCAAGGGCGGCGACACCGCGCGCGTCATCAACACCGATTGCGGACCGATTGGCGTCTTGATTTGCTACGATTGCGAATTTCCCGAACTCGTTCGCCATCTCGTCGATCAAGGTGCGGCCATCCTGTTCATTCCGTTCTGCACGGACGAGCGGCAAAGCTACATGCGCGTGCGTTATTGCGCACAGGCGCGCGCGGTCGAAAACCAATGCTTCGCCGTGCTGGCGGGTAATGTCGGGAACCTGCCGCGCGTCGAGAACATGGACATCCAGTATTCGCAAAGCTGCGTGCTGACGCCGTGCGATTTTCCATTCGCGCGCGACGGGATCGCGGCGGATACCGCCCCCAATGTCGAGATGGTGGCGATCGCGGACTTGCAGATCGACAGTCTGCGCGGTGCGCGCCAGGGCGGCACGGTGCAGAACCTGAAGGATCGGCGGTTCGATCTCTATTCGGTGACGTGGCGCGGCAAGTAAGCGTCGCAGACGCGCTACACCGGCGCATTCACGCGCCGGCCAATTTCCCGAAATCTCATTGAGATTTTGGAGCGGGCGAAGGGATTCGAACCCTCGACCCCGACCTTGGCAAGGTCGTGCTCTACCCCTGAGCTACACCCGCATCCTTTGGGGATCAGACAGCCACAGGCCGCCTGAGCGCCTTCCTATGCCAAAAGGCCTCTCGCTTTGCAACTGCGCTTGACCCCGGCCCGGAACTCCAGCTTTTTGCCGTTAACCCGCCCTCCTCTGCAGCCTTTTTCCCGATGTCCGCCACGCCTGAAGACCTTTTTGCCTATCTGGATAGCCTCGGCATCGTGCATCGCACGGTCGAGCACCCCGCCTTGTTCACCGTCGAGCAGTCGCAGGCATTGCGGGGGCAAATTCCGGGCGGGCACACCAAGAACCTGTTTCTCAAGGACAAGAAGGACGCGCTCTTTCTCGTCGTCGCGCTGGAAGACGCTGTTATCGACCTGAAGGGCCTGCACCGCATACTTGGCGCGTCGGGCCGATTGTCATTCGGATCGGCCGACCTGATGCGTGAACTTGTCGGGGTCGAGCCGGGCTCGGTGACGCCCTTTGGCGTCATCAATGACAAAGCTGGCCGGATCACTGTTGTTCTCGACGCGCCGATGATGGCGCACGAGACGCTCAACTATCATCCGCTCATCAATACCCGCACCACCGCCATCGGGCGCGACGATCTCGTCAAATTCCTCGATGCTACCGGCCATGCGCCGCGCATCGTTGCGGTTTCAGGCGATTTGGCCGGGGCCTGAACCCGGATTGCATTCGCCGCGCATATCGCCATTTAATAAGCCAAGATCAAACGCATCGCATACCGGATGCCAAAGGGACCTTATGACGTTGCTCGACAATACCGGAGCTGCCGCGCCCGCTGACACCCTCGTGTCCGACACGACGACGCAGACATTCGTGAAGGACGTCGTCGAGGAATCCAAGACTCGCCCGGTGCTGGTCGATTTCTGGGCGCCGTGGTGCGGGCCGTGCAAGCAACTCACGCCCGTTCTGGAAAAGGTGGTGAAGGCAGCCAAGGGCAAAGTGAAGCTCGTCAAGATGAACATCGACGAGCATCCCGCCATTCCGGGCCAGCTTGGCATCCAGTCGATTCCCGCGATCATCGCGTTCGTCAACGGCCAGCCAATCGACGGCTTCATGGGCGCGCTGCCCGAAAGCCAGATCGTCGAGTTCCTTGAACGCGTCACGAAGGATCGTATCGGCGGCGAAGAGAAAGATCAGCTCAAGGCGGCGGATTATGCGCTCGCGGCGGGCGATGCGACGGGCGCCGCTGAACTCTATGCAACGATCCTCGAGCAAGACGCGACCAACATTCCGGCAATTGCGGGCCTTGCGCGCTGTTTCGTCGAAACCGGCGCACTCGATCAGGCGAAGCAAACGCTTGCGATGGTCCCTGAGGCCAAGCGCAATGACGCCGCCGTTGCGGCGACCCGTGCTGCTCTCGAACTTGCCGAACAAGCGCAATCAGTCGGGCCGCTGGGTGATCTTGAAGCCAAGGTCACGGCAAATCCGGCGGATCATCAGGCGCGCTTCGACTACGCCGTCGCGCTCAATGCCGCGGGCCAACGCGCCGAAGCGACCGATCATCTCATGCAGATCGTCAAGCGCGACCGTAAATGGAACGATGACGGCGCGCGCAAGCAACTCGTGCAATTTTTCGAAGCGTGGGGCGCGACCGACGAAGCAACGGTGGAAGGCCGGCGCAAATTGTCGTCGGTTCTGTTTTCGTAAATCGTTCGACGTCACGGTCGGGCCAGGCCGGAGCGAACTCGATGCCGATAAATGCGGTGTATCACGGACCGGGCGATCTGCCCGAAACCATCCCGGTCTTTCCGTTGCCGGGCGCGCTGCTGTTGCCGCGCGGACAGATGCCGCTCAACATTTTCGAACCGCGCTATCTTGCGATGATCGACGACGCGCTTGTGTCGCGCCATCGTCTCATCGGCATGATCCAGCCGGACACTGCGCATCCGGGCGCTGACGAAGAGAAACCAAACCTCTACAGAATTGGTTGCGCCGGGCGCATCACCCAGCTCGCCGAGAGCGGTGACGGGCGTTATCTCATTCAGCTCATCGGCGTGTCGCGCTTTCGCGTCGAGGAGGAAACCCCGTCGCGAACTCAATATCGCCAATGCCGCGTCACCTATGCCCCGTTCGCGGACGACTTCATCGCACGCAAGGGCGAGGATGACGTCGATCGTGAGGCAGTGCTGCGCGCACTCACGAACTTCCTCACTGCGAACGATCTCAAGGCAGATTGGGACGGCATCGAAGACGCCCCGAACGAGGCGCTGGTCAACGCACTCGCGATGATGTCGCCATACAGTTCCGCCGAAAAGCAGGCTTTGCTCGAAGCGCCCGATTTGAAGACGCGCGCGGAAATCCTTGTCGCAATGACCGAAATCGAGCTCGCCAAAGGCAACACACCGGGCGAAACACCCCTGCAGTAAGACGCCGGCTCACCTGCGGTGACAAGCTCATAAATTCTCTATAAAGAGGCGGCCCATGAGCGAGACCTCCGGGCGCAGCCTCGATCCGAAACTGCTGGAAATCCTGGTCTGTCCGATGACCAAGGGTCCGCTGGAATATGACGCCGAGCGCCAGGAACTGATCTCGCGGGGCGCCAAGCTCGCCTATCCGATCCGCGACGGCATTCCAATCATGTTGCCGGAAGAGGCGCGCCGGCTCGGCTAAATCCGCAAATAGTTGAAGTGTCAGGGGACCATCCATGTTGAAGGTGTGGGGACGCAGCACGTCGTCGAACGTGCAGAAAGTCATGTGGGCGGTCGGCGAATTGTCGCTCGATCACGAGCGCTTCGATGTCGGCGGCTCGTACGGCAAGAACAAAGAGCCGGCCTATCTCGCAATGAATCCGAACGGCCTCGTTCCGACATTGCAGGACGGCGATTTCACGTTGTGGGAATCGAACGCAATCGTTCGCTATCTCGGCCGTAATTACGGCAAGCCGGATCAGCTTGAACCGGCCGATCCGAAAATTCGCGCCAAGGCGAACCAATGGATGGACTGGCAGATCTCCGTGCTTGGACCTGCAATCGGTCCGGCCTTCTGGGGATTGATCCGCACGCCGGAAGAAAAGCGCGATCTTGCGGCTATCGCTGCGGCACAGGCCAAGACGGTCGAAGCGATGAAGATGCTCGACGCGCAACTCGGCCGCACGAAATTCGTCGCGGGCGCGAAATTTTCCTACGGCGACATTCCGGTCGGCATCATGGCCTACCGCTATTGGCAGCTTGTGCCGGAACGGCCGGAGCTTTCAAATCTCGCGCGCTGGTACAAGGAATTGCAGACGCGCAAGGCGTTCAACGATCACGTCGAAGCGGTGCCGCTGACGTAAACTTGCGCAACGGATTTCTATCGAGAACTCATGGCCGGGAAATCCCGGCCATGATGCGTTTTAAAGCGCCTCGCCGCGCAGCAATTTCGGCACTTCGCCGGTCACGCCTGCCGCTTCACGGATGAAGAAGTCCTTCACCATCGGCATGCGATCGACGATTCCGAGGCCCACATCGCGCGCGAGCCGCAACACTCCCGAATGGTTTGAAAACAGCCGGTTCAATCCATCGGTCGCGACACCCATCGCCATCGTGTCGAACCGCCGCCAGCGCTGATAGCGTTCGAGCACGTTCGAAGAACCGATATCGAGCCCGAGCCGGGCGGCATCGACAACCGCTTCCGCCAAAGCCGCGATGTCGCGTAATCCCATATTCAACCCCTGCCCCGCGATGGGGTGGATCACATGCGCTGCGTCGCCAACCAGCGCAACGCGATCGGCGATGAAACTGCGCGCCACCGACAATCCAAGCGGATAAGCGCGCCGCGCGCCCGCGAGGGAAATTTCGCCAAGATGCAGGCCGAAGCGCTTCTCCAGCGCGGCATGAAACTCCGCATCGGAGAGCGCGACGATGCGCTCGGCTTCCTGCGTTTCCTCGGTCCACACGATTGACGAGCGATTGCCGGTCAGCGGCAGGATCGCGAAGGGACCCGCGGGCAGAAAATGCTCTTCCGCGCGGCCGTGATGCGGACGTTCGTGCGCGACGGTCGTGACGATTCCCGATTGCGGATAGGGCCAGCCGAAACTCTGGATGCCCGCGATCTCGCGAATGCGCGAGCGCGCGCCGTCCGCCGCGGCCAGCAGGCGCGCCGACATCTGCGTGCCATCGGACAATTTTGCGGTGACGCGCTCGCCTTCATTGGAAAATTCCGAAATCGCAACGGGCCGCAGATCCACGCCCGTTTCGCGCGCCCGCTTGAGCAATGCGGCAACCAGCGGCCCGTTCTCGATCATGTGCGCGAACGGCTCACCCGGCGCGATCTCGCCATCGAAGGTCAGGAACGTCGGACGGATCGCATCGTCGAGTTTTGAATCGGTCACGACCATGTCGAGGATCGGCTGCGCGTTATTCGCGATCGCGTCCCACGCGCCGACGGTCTCGAACAGCCGGCGTGCGGCAGCAGCGATGGCCGACGCACGCGCGTCACCTGACGCGCGGTTGAGCATGGGATCCGCGACCGTCACCGAAAAAGAATCGCCCAGCCCCTGCTTCAGGGCAATCGCGAGCGAAAGCCCGGTCAGGTTGCCGCCGGCAATGAGAATATCGACATTGTTCATCCGCATTGTCCTAGCATTTCGTCCCGACCCGGCGCCATCGCGGCTGTCCTTGACATCAAACCGCGCTGCGCGTCTCTCGTCGCGATTGCCGTGAACCGCAAGGCTGCCGATGTCCTCCGCCGTCGCTGATCTTCTCTCGATCCTCGATCTCGAACCGCTCGAAGTGAACCTGTTTCGCGGCCGCTCACCGCAGGTCGGCTGGCAGCGCGTGTTCGGCGGGCAGGTGATCGGACAGGCTTTGGTCGCAGCCTGCCGCACGGTCGAGGGTCTGAAGCCGCACTCGATGCACGCTTATTTCCTGCTCGCGGGCGATCCGAAAGTTCCGATCATCTATGACGTGGAACGCATCCGCGATGGCCGAAGTTTCACCACGCGGCAGGTGAAGGCGATCCAGCACGGTCATCCGATCTTCTCGATGGCGGTGTCGTTCCACAACGATGAGGATAACGGTCCGTTCGATCATCAGGCGAAAATGCCGGATGTGCCCGGCCCCGACAAACTTCCCGCCGAAGCCGATGTGCGCGAGCGGATTTTGCCGATGATGCCCGACCCGGTTCGCAAATATTACGAGCGCGAGCGTCCAATCGAACTGCGCCCGGTCGAATACGGCCGCTATCTCGGCGAGAAAATTCCGGACGGGAAATTCAACATCTGGATGCGCGCAACCGGCCGCCTGCCCGACGATCCGGCAATTCATTCGTGTGTACTTGCCTACGCCTCCGACATGGCCTTGCTCGATACGTCGCTCGCGCCGCATGGCCGCACGCTATTTGAAAAAGAGTTCATGGCAGCGTCGCTCGATCACGCGCTGTGGCTGCACCGGCCATTTCGCGCCGACGAATGGCTGCTCTACACGCAGGATTCACCGAACCTGCACGGCGCGCGCGGCCTGTCGCGCGGGCTGATCTTCAAGAGCGACGGCACGCTCGTCGCGTCCGTCGCGCAGGAAGGTCTGGTGCGCTTGCGGCGGAGCGCGACTTGATCGCGCGCTGGCCGGCGGTCATTGGAATTCTGCTCGCGCTCGTCTGTGCTCAGGACGCGCCCGCCGCGTCCGGCAAGCGCGCAGCACCGCAGGGCGCCGTCGCGGGGGCGCCGCCGGAATACACCATATTCACACCAGCGGAATTGACGCGCGGATTTCTCGCGCTCGCGTTCGGCTCGGATTTGCGTCTTGGATCGAAGCTTGCGCGCATTCACCGTTTCGAAGAACCGGTAAAGGTGCACGTAGCCGCAGGCGGCAGCGTGAACCGCGCGGAGAGCTACCGCAAAATTCTCGGCGAGTTCGCGAAAGAATTTCCGAGCCTGCGCCTCATCATGACGGAAGATTCCTATGCCGCGAATTTCGTCGTGCGCCTGATCGATGAAAAGGAATTCCCGGTGGCGTTGCGCGCGGCCTTTGGCGAAGCGACCGCGCGCGAATTCGTCAAGCGCACCGATCCGCAATGCATGACCGCGGTAAAATCGGCGGCCGAGGGCGGCATTATCCGCGTCGATTCATTCATTATCGTAGATCAGGGCGACGACGTTTTTTTCAACTGCGCCTATCACGAGATGCTGCACGCGCTGGGCTTGCCCAACCACGACCAGCGCAACCCCTGGACCGCGCTCAATCAAGACCGGCAGGTTGGCTACCTGACCGTCTATGACCGCGCACTAATCCTCATGCTCTACGATCCGCGCATCCGCTCCGGGATGAGCCGGGCGCAGGCCGGCCAGACAGCCTCCGAAATCGCCAAAGAGCTGGCCGGACGGAATTAATCGGGCCGAAAGCCCCAGAATTTCGATATTTTTGTCGATAGGCTGCCCCAGCGACAATTCTCCTGCTTATTTTTTCATCCCGCTGACGATACCGTAGTCAGAACGGCTGGCCGGCTGAATGCCCGCGTTTATGTGCGGGGGCACCGCCAACCAGACCGCAAAGGGACAGCCATGAAGCTCGTTATCGCCATCATCAAACCGTTCAAGCTCGACGAAGTACGCGATGCGCTTACCACGCAGGGCGTTCACGGCATGACCGTGACCGAGGTGAAGGGTTACGGCCGTCAGAAGGGCCATACCGAAATCTATCGCGGCGCGGAATACGCGGTGAATTTCCTGCCGAAGATCCGGCTCGAGATCGCCGTCGATTCAAATCATGCCGAAAAAGTCGTCGAGACGGTCGTCAATGCGGCAAAGACCGGACAGATCGGCGATGGAAAAATCTTCGTGACCAATCTTGAGCAAGCGGTGCGCATCCGCACAGGCGAAACGAATTCCGACGCGCTGTAAGGCGCGTTTACTGCCGGGGGGACCTCGATGACTTTGGCTTCGCGCTGCGGCTCCGCGGCGGTTTTCGCTTTCATTGCCTTAGCGGGTGCAACTCGTCCCGCTTTCGCGCAAGCCTCGACGATCAATGCCGCCGATACCGCATGGATGATCGCAGCGACCGCGCTCGTCCTGATGATGACGATACCGGGTCTCGCACTCTTCTACTCCGGTATGGTGCGCAAGAAGAACGTGCTCGGCACCATGGCGCAATCTCTCGCCGCAACCTTCATCGTTTCCATTCTCTGGGTAATGGTCGGTTACTCGCTCGCCTTCACCGGGGAAGGCCCGGTGATTGGCACCTACGAACGGCTTTTCCTCGATGGCATGTCGATGAGCGGCACCAGTCCGCTCGCCAAAACGATCCCGGAATTTCTGTTTGTCCTTTATCAGATGACATTCGCGATCATCACGGTCGCGCTGGTCGCGGGCTCCGTCGCTGACCGCATGCGCTTTTCTGCGTTCGTGTGGTTCTCGGTTCTGTGGCTGCTCGCCGTGTATGTGCCGATCGCACATTGGGTGTGGGGCGGCGGTTTCCTTGCCGTTGCAGGCGTTCTTGATTTCGCTGGCGGCACTGTCGTGCATCTGAATGCCGGGATTGCGGGCCTCGTTGCAGCTTACGTGCTCGGTAAACGCCGCGGGTATGGCAGCGATAACCTCGCGCCATTCGATCTGTCGCTCGCGGTGATCGGCACCGGTTTGCTATGGGTCGGCTGGTTCGGATTCAACGGAGGCTCCGCACTCGGCGCGAATGCGCGCGCGGTCTACGCCATCGGCGCAACACATCTTGCGGCATGCGCGGGTGCGCTCGCGTGGATGTTCCTCGAATGGTGGACACGCAACAAGCCGTCGGTGCTCGGCATGATTTCCGGTGCGATCGCCGGGTTGGGCACGATCACGCCGGCATCGGGATTCGTGCTGCCGTGGCATGGCATCGTGATCGGGTTGATCGCCGGTGCTGTCTGCTTCTGGGCCTGCACGCAACTGAAGCAGCGGCTCGGCTACGATGACTCGCTCGACGTGTTCGGCGTTCACGGCGTCGGCGGCATTGTTGGCACGCTGCTTACCGGCGTGTTTGCGACCGCGGCAATTTCCGCGTCCGCAGATATGCCGGGCGGATCGCCTGGTCTGATCGACGGCAATGCCGGGCAGGTGCTTACACAATTATACGGGATAGCAGTTGTCGGGATTTACAGCGGCGTGATGACGTTCGTTTTGCTGAAGCTCGTCGGATTCATGACGCCGCTTCGCGTAACGCCGCAGAACGAGCTGGAAGGTCTCGACATCAGCCAGCACGGCGAGGCGCTCCAATAGCCGGATCGCGACGTGTCCATCGTGCAAAAGCCCGGCGTGAGCCGGGCTTTTTTTGTCGGCTTTTTGCCAGCGGCAATCACTGGTCAAAAACTAGGCACAACTGACGCCTATTTGTGCGGCAATGTCCCCTGCCGTTGCGCGGTCTTTCGGGCCGTTAGTGATTCGTCAATTTTTGCAAGCTGTTAGCGGGGGCACCCCCGGTTGGCACGTTGTTTGATTTACATCCTCCGGCCACGTGTGCGTAAGCGTCAGCTTTCCACGCCGGGCCGTGTTTAAGCCGCCCGATCTGCATATCGCGTGAGAGGGCCAACGGGGATCGAACAATGAAAATCGTCATGGCCGTCATCAAGCCGTTCAAGCTCGACGAGGTCCGGGACGCGCTGACAGCGATCGGGGTGCACGGCATGACCGTCACCGAGGTCAAAGGATACGGGCGTCAAAAGGGGCATACCGAAATCTATCGCGGTACCGAATATGCCGTGAGCTTCCTTCCGAAGCTCAAGGTCGAGGTCGCGGTGGCATCCAACCAAGTCGACAAAGTCATCGAAGCTATCACCGCAGCGGCCAAGACTGGCCAAATCGGCGACGGCAAGATCTTTGTTCTCGGTCTCGAAAGCGCGGTGCGTATCCGCACCGGCGAGACCGATGCTTCCGCACTCTAACTCGACCAACAGTTTGTTTCGGACAGGAGCTACAACAATGTCATTCAAAATTCCTAACCGGGTCGGGTTCGCCGCCGCGCTGTTTGGCGCGATGGTGACGGCCTCGTCGGCGTTTGCCCAGGCGGCCGCTGCCGCAGGGCCGACGATCAATAAAGGCGACAACGCATGGATGCTGACCTCCACGGTCCTCGTCCTGCTGATGACTATTCCGGGCCTCGCGCTTTTCTACGGCGGCCTGGTTCGCGGCAAGAACATGCTCTCGGTGTTGACGCACGTTTTCTACTGCGTCTGCGTCGTCACGCTCATCTGGGTCCTCTACGGCTACAGCCTCGCCTTCACCGGCGGCTCGACTCCGTTCGTGGGCGGCTTCTCCAAGGCGTTCCTCGCGGGCGTGACCACCGACTCGATCGGCGGCACGTTCACGGTCGGCGCTGGCATCTCGGAGCTCGTCTTCATCTGCTTCCAGATGACGTTCGCCGCGATCACCCCGGCCCTCATCGTCGGCGCATTTGCCGAACGCATGAAGTTCTCGGCGGTCGCTCTGTTCATCCCGCTCTGGGTCACGTTCGTCTATTTCCCGATGGCGCACATGGTCTGGTACTGGGCCGGCCCGGACGCGATTGATACCGCTGTGAAGGCTCTCGCTGCCGCAACCGACGACGCTGCAAAGAAGACCGCGCAGGAAGCTCTCGACGTCGTCCTCGCGGACGCCGGTCAGATCTTCTCGTGGGGTGCGATCGACTTCGCGGGCGGCACCGTGGTGCACATCAACGCCGGCATCGCCGGTCTCGTTGGCTGCATCATGGTCGGCAAGCGTACCGGCTACGGCAAGGACATCATCGCTCCGCATTCGCTGGTGATGACCATGATCGGCGCCTCGCTTCTGTGGGTCGGCTGGTTCGGTTTCAACGCCGGTTCGAACCTTGAAGCAACGGGCACTGCTGCGCTCGCGATGACGAACTCGTTCGTCGCAACCGCTGGTGCCGCATTGTCCTGGATGTTCGCCGAATGGATCGTGAAGGGTAAACCTTCGCTCCTCGGCGCGCTCTCCGGCGCTGTCGCGGGTCTTGTGGCCGTCACTCCGGCCGCAGGTTTCTCCGGACCGATGGGTGCGATCGTGCTCGGCCTCGTGGTCGGCGTGGTCTGCCTGTTCTTCTGCTCGGTCGTGAAGCACATGTTCGGCTACGACGACACGCTCGACGTGTTCGGCGTGCATTGCGTGGGCGGGATCATCGGCGCCATCGGCACCGGCATTCTCGTCAGCCCGAGCTTGGGCGGCACGGGCATCTTCGACTACACGATTGGCAAGGTCGCCGAATACGACATGGTCACGCAGGTGATCGCACAAGCCAAAGCTGTCGGTCTCACGCTCGCGTGGTCCGGCATCGGTTCGGCCATCCTGTACTTCATCGTGAACATGGTCGTCGGGCTCCGCGCGGCTCCGGATAAGGAGCGTGAAGGCCTCGACATCACCGATCACGGTGAGCGCGCTTACAACATGTAAGCCAACAAGACTCGTGCGCGGGGGCGAATACCCGGCACCGCCCCTCGCCGATGGAGGCCCCGGTTTCGACCGGGGCCTTCGCTTTTTGGGGGCCAAACAGGCGACCGATGGTTAATCGGGTCTTAACCTCGCGCGCCCTAAAGTAGCGGCATCGCCCCTTTATGCCCTGTGCCGCCGGTGTTCATGACGTCCGTTGCCGAACGCGAGCCGCCCTCTTCGAGCGCACGGATAGCCGTGGCGCGTTCGCCATTCATGCGCCTTGCCGACCTGCTGGCGCCCGTGAATCCGGGCAAGCCGGTCATCAATCTTTCGGTCGGTGAACCGACGCATGCCGTGCCGGATTTCGTTGGCCCTGTACTCGCGGCAAACCTCACCGACTTCAATAAGTATCCTGCGAACAAAGGCACCGAGGCTTTTCGCAAGACCGTGCAGGCATGGCTGTCTCGCCGCTACGCATTGCCGCGTCCGCTCGATTTCGAAACCGAGATCATGGTGCTGTCCGGTACGCGTGAAGGATTGTTTCTCGCAGCATTGGCCGCGAAGCGTTTCGTCAGCGCGCGTGCGGGAAAGCCCGCGATCATTCTGCCCAATCCATTTTATGCGGTGTATTCCGCAGCCGCGGCCGGCGCGGAATGCGAACCGGTCTATCTGCCGGCGACGCGCGACACCGGATTTCTTCCCGATATCGACAAGCTCGACGACGCGATGCTCGCGCGCACCGTCGCGTTCTATCTCGCCTCGCCTGCAAACCCGCAAGGCTCGGTCGCGAGCGCCGACTATCTGAAGCGTCTGGTTGCGCTCGCGCGCAAGCACGGCTTCATGGTGTTCGCCGACGAATGCTATTCGGAGATTTACTCCACGACGCCACCATCCGGCATGCTCGAACACGCCGGTCCCGATTATTCCAACATCGCGATTTTTCATTCGCTATCGAAACGATCGAACCTCGCCGGTTTGCGCATCGGCTTCATCGCGGGCGATGCGAAATTCATCGCGCGCTATCTCGACTTGCGCAGCGTGTCCTCGCCGCAGGCGCCGATGCCGCTGCAGGCGGTCGCGGTCGCCGCATACAGCGACGAAAAGCACGTCGAAGAAAATCGCCGTCTTTATTCGCAGAAATTCGATCTCGCCGATCAGATCATCGGCGACCGCTACGGCTACAAACGTCCTGCGGGCGGCTTCTTCCTGTGGCTCGACGTATCGGCGCAAGGCGGCGGCGAGAAGGCTGCCGAGAAACTCTGGCGCGAAGCGGGCGTGCGCGTTCTGCCGGGCGGCTATATCGCGCGCGAAGACTCATCGGGCGGCAATCCGGGCGAAAACTATATTCGCGTTGCGATGGTGCAAAACAACGAAGACACAGCCGAGGCGCTTCATCGTCTCGTCGCCGTGTTGGGCTAGGGCGGTATCGCGATGGCGTCAATCGATCGCAGTTACGAACGCGGACTTTTCTTCAGCGACGACTGGCGCGTGATCTTTCGCCGCCGTCTCGGTGAAATGCTTGGCGTCCTGATGATCGTGGTCGCCGTCACCGGCGGATTGGCGCTCGCAACATGGTCGGTGCAGGACCCGAGCATGAGCCATGCGACCGGCGCGACCGTTCGCAATCTCCTTGGCAAGCCGGGCGCTATCGCCGCCGACCTGTTGATGCAGTTGTTCGGCCTTGCCGCCATCATATTGATTTTGCCTTTTGCCGTGTGGGGCTGGCGGCTGATTACCCATCGCACGCTGGACCGCGAGATTATCCGCATCGCCGCATGGATCGCTGCAGCCGCCGCAGGCGCAGCGTTTGCCTCATGCATGCCTATGACATCCGGCTGGCCGTTACCGACGGGTCTTGGCGGCGTGACAGGTGACGCTCTGTTGCGCGTGCCCGGATGGGTACTTGGCCCGCTTTCGGGATGGAATCAGGCGGGCCTCGCCGGGATCACCGGCATCGCAACGCTGTTGCTGATCGCGGGCGCAAGTGGCGTGACCTTGCGCGGACGCGCATCGCTCGCCGACGACATTCATCGCGAAGCCGAAGAATTTGAGGAAGACGACGACCGCACTTCGATCCTGCTCGGCTGGATCACCCACTTTTTCCTCGGGATGCGCGCACGCATCGGCCGCCTTATCGCCGCGCGGCGCGAACAATCGTCAGCCAAGGCGACGATTACCAATCGCCGCGAGCGGCTCGACCCAGAATTTGGCGCAAAACGCCGCGCACCCGTTGCGCGCGAAGAAGAGATCGACGACGCCGAGGATTACGAAGACGAAGAGCCAGAACCCAAGCCGCGCAAGGTGCGCGTCGCAAAACCCGTTCGCCGATCCGGCGGCTATACGCTGCCGTCGCTCAATCTTCTCACAACGGCGCGCGCAAGCGACCGTTCGGTTCCAACAACGGAAGAGATCGAGGAGAACGCCGAGCAGCTCGAAAGCGTGCTGGAGGATTTCGGCGTCAAAGGCGAGATCATCAACGCGCGCCCCGGTCCCGTAGTCACGCTGTACGAACTTGAACCCGCGCCCGGCATCAAATCATCCCGCGTCATCGGATTGGCCGACGACATCGCGCGTTCGATGAGCGCCGTTTCCGCGCGTGTCGCGGTGGTCCCCGGCCGCAACGCTATCGGCATCGAATTGCCAAACGAGATCCGCGAAAAAGTTTACTTGCGCGAACAGCTTGGCTCGCCGGAATTCAGCGACTCGCCGATCAAGCTGCCGCTGTGCCTCGGCAAGACCATCGGCGGCGAACCGGTGATCGTCGATCTCGCGCGCATGCCGCATCTGCTCATCGCGGGCACCACCGGCTCCGGCAAATCGGTTGCGATCAACACGATGATTCTTTCGCTCGTGTATCGCCTGCAACCGGAGCAATGCCGCCTCATTATGATCGATCCGAAGATGCTGGAATTGTCCGTCTATGACGGCATCCCGCATCTGCTCACGCCCGTCGTCACCGATCCGAAGAAAGCAGTGGTCGCACTGAAATGGGCCGTGAAGGAAATGGAGGAGCGCTACAAGCGCATGTCCAAGCTCGGTGTGCGAAACATCGACGGCTACAACGTGCGTCTTGCCGAAGCAAAATCCAAGGGCGAGATGCTCTCGCGCACAGTCCACACCGGCTACGACAAAGAATCCGGCGAAGCGATCTACGAGAAGGAAGAGCTCGATCTCGAACCGTTGCCCTATATCGTGGTCATCGTCGACGAGATGGCCGACCTGATGATGGTCGCAGGCAAGGACATCGAAGGCGCGATCCAGCGTCTCGCCCAGATGGCGCGTGCCGCCGGCATCCATGTCGTTCTCGCGACACAGCGTCCTTCGGTCGATGTCATTACCGGCACGATCAAGGCGAACTTCCCGACGCGCATCTCGTTTCAGGTCACATCGAAAATCGACAGCCGCACGATTCTGGGCGAGCAGGGCGCGGAGCAACTGCTCGGCCAGGGGGACATGCTTTACATGGCCGGCGGCGGACGCATCAGCCGCGTGCACGGGCCGTTCGTTTCGGACGATGAAGTCGAAAAGGTCGTGCGCCATCTGAAGGCGCAAGGCGCGCCGGAATATCTCGAAGCCGTCACCCGAAGCGACGAGGAAGACGAGGACGGCGCGGTATTCGACGCATCCGGCATGGCCGGTCAGGGCGCGGAACAGGATCTCTATTCGCAGGCGGTGGCAATCGTCCGCCGCGACCAGAAGGCATCGACCAGCTACATCCAGCGCCGCCTGCAGATTGGCTACAACCGCGCCGCCACGATCATGGAGCGGATGGAACAGGAAGGCGTCATTGGCCAGCCCAACCACGCGGGCAAACGCGAAATCCTTGTTGGCGAAGACGGGCAAGATCGCTTTTGAACGCTATTGAGAATCATCGGGCTACCGGGTTACCCCGGAGGTCCGGCCAGTCGTCGTTTCGCCACAGGCGGACTTTAACGACTGAAATTGGGGCGCGCATGGAGCACGGCATGGCGAGGGGCTTGAAGGCTTTTCTCGGAGCATTGGCGGTCTTGTTGACCGTAACGGGTATGGCAGCCGCTCAGGGCGTTCCGCTGCCGGTTCCCGCTCCCCAGCCAAAGGCTGGACAGCCCGCCCAGAAGCCTCCGCTCGTCACCGGCACCACCCCCGCGCAATCCAATCCGGCCAAGACCGAAGACAACCCGCTCGCCGCGATCGGCAAGCTGTTCAATGCAAACAAGGACGACGGCAAAAGCGCGCAGCTGGACCCCAAGCAGCGCGAGCTTGCCGACAAGATCAGCGCTTATCTCTCCGGCATCCGCACGCTGGTCGGAAATTTCGTGCAGGTCGGCGCAGACGGCAGCAAGACCCAAGGAACGATCTATCTCGCCAAGCCCGGCCGCGTGCGTTTCGAGTACGACGAACCGAGTCCGATCGAATTGATTGCCGACGGCTCCTCGGTCGTTGTTCGCGACCGCAAGCTCGCCACGCAGGACCTTTATCCGCTGTCGCAAACGCCGTTGCGCTTCCTGCTCGCGGATCGCGTCGATCTCGTGAATGAGACGAATGTTGTCGGCGTCTATTCCGACGAGGTGTTCAACACCATCGTGGTTGAGGAAAGCGCACTCGGCGGAAAGCACAAGCTGATGCTGATGTTCGGCGCGAAGGACATGGTGCTGAAGCAGTGGACCATCACCGATCCGCAAGGCTTCGACACCACCGTCGCCGTTTATAATCTCGACACCACCAAGCGGCCCGACCCGGCTTTGTTCAAGATCAACTACGAGATCATGCGCAACTAGCGGTTTTCCACCGCGCGCATCGGCGGGCTTGACCCGCGCGCGCTTCGATAACAAATGTTGCACGAAGGACAGATTGCCGGGCCGGTGCCCGGCAATAACTTTTCATGCAACTCAAAATCACCACCTGGAACGTCAATTCGGTCCGTTTCCGCATCGATCTTGTGGCGAAGTTCATCAAGGCCAACCGGCCGGATGTGCTCTGCCTGCAGGAAACGAAATGCCCGGACGACAAGTTTCCGCTGAAGCGGTTCAAGCGGCTCGGCTACGAGCATGTCGCGATGAATGGCCAGAAGGGTTATCACGGCGTCGCGGTCCTTTCGCGCGTGCCGTTCGAAAGCAATTCAATTCGCGTCTTCTGCGAAAAGAAGGATTGCCGGCACATATCGGTGGTGCTCGGCGAACGCGCCGGCCTGAAAGACCCGATCACGGTTCACAATCTTTATGTGCCGGCGGGCGGCGATATTCCCGATCCTTCGGTGAACGAGAAATTCGCGCACAAGCTTTCGTTCCTTGAGGAAATGCGCTCATCGCCCGATGTGCATGTGCGCGGCAACGAGCGCGCGCTTTTGCTCGGCGATCTCAATGTCGCCCCGCTCGAACACGACGTGTGGAGCCACAAGCAGCTTCTCGATGTCGTGTCGCATACTCCGATCGAATGCGAGAAACTCACCGCCGCGCAGAAGGCCGGACGCTGGGTCGATGCCTTGCGCGCATTCACGCCGGAGCCGCAGAAGCTTTACACATGGTGGAGCTATCGCTCACCGGACTGGAAGACCGCCGACAAGGGCCGCAGGCTCGACCATATCTGGGTTGCACCTGCGCTCGCGGATCGCGTGTCGAACATCAAGATTTCCAAGGAAGCGCGCGGCTGGGCGGCGCCGTCCGATCATGTGCCGGTGACGGCGACGATCGAAGCGTAGGCTTACCGCACGCCGGTCTTCTTGAACGCGTCGCGCACCGCCGCAAGATCATGCACTGACTCGTCGATGCGGCTGGCGAAATGATCGCGCAGTTTGAGCGCCGCGTCCTGATGGCTTTCCAGCATCTTCATGAACAGCGAGCGCGGGATGCGGATGACCGTGGACGGCTCCGCAGCGCTCGCCGTGAGCGGATGGATGGTGCGCGTAATCAGCCCAAGCTCGCTCATCAATCCGCCCGCGCGCACCATGATCCTGCTGTCTGGATTTTCCCGCGGGCTGCCGGCGGTCAGCTTGAACGCGCCTTCCTGAACCACGTAGCCGGAATCGGCGGCGTCGCCTTTGCGAAACAGGATCTCGCCGCCATGCACGTAGCGGCTCTCCGCACCGATCGCGAGAACGCGCAAAGCCGACCGCCCTAGCAGGCGGAGCATCGGCACATGCGAAAGGAAATTGATGTCGTCCTCGATGGACATCGGTCACTTACACTTACGGGACGAGTTTGTAGCCGCCCGCATCCGTAACGAGGATAGCCGGATTCGCCGCGTCCTTCTCAACCTTCTGACGCAGGCGATACACATGCGTTTCGAGCGTGTGCGTGGTCACGCCGGAATTGTAGCCCCACACTTCCTGCAACAGCATCTCGCGCGACACCGGCTTCTGTCCGGCGCGATAGAGGTAACGGAGAATTGCCGTTTCCTTTTCCGTCAGCCGGACCTTGCTGCCCTTCGGATTGGTCAGCAGTTTGGAACTCGGGCGGAACTGATACGGCCCGATCGTGAACACCGCGTCTTCGCTCGCCTCATGCTGGCGTAGCTGCGCGCGGATGCGTGCGAGCAGCACGGCGAAACGGAACGGCTTGGTGACATAATCGTTCGCACCCGATTCCAATCCGAGAATGGTGTCGGAATCCGTGGTGTGGCCGGTCAGCATGATGACCGGCGCCTTGAAGCCGTTTTTCCGCAGGATGCGTACGGCTTCGCGCCCGTCCATGTCGGGCAGGCCAACGTCCATGATGACGAGATCGATCTGGCCAGCCTTGGCGGCCTGCACACCCTTCGATCCGGTATCCGCCGCGACCGCGTCGAATTCTTCATGCAGTGCAAGCTGCTCGACCAGCGTGTCGCGCAGCTCGTTATCGTCATCCACGATCAGGATGCGTCGGACATTGGACATGCGAGATGAGGCCCCAAATAACGGTCTGGCGCTGGCAATTTGCCGGGCAATAGAGCAATTACCGCCAAAAGAGCAAGCGGAGACCTGCCCTTTGGGTTTCCACACTCTCGCCATGACCGCAGAAACATGAGTATTTCGACCATTCCCCGCATTCGCGTCCGCGCCCGGCCCGGCACCCGGACCAAAGGCATCCTGAGCGGACCCGGCTTTTCAATACCGATTTCACTGGGGCGTGGGGGCATTCGCGCCGATAAGCGCGAGGGCGATGGCGGCACCCCGCGCGGGACATTCCGGCTCATTCGCCTGTGGTGGCGGGCGGACCGCCATACGCGTCCCCTGACTGGCCTGCCGCTCCGCGCGATCGCTCCCGAAGATGCCTGGATCGAGGATCCGGCCGACCGCCGCTACAATCGGCACGTCCGCCGCGCGCCCGGAGAAGCCGGCGACCGGCTCAAGCGCGCCGATCATCTCTACGATTTCATCATCGAGATCGACCACAACACGAAGCCGCGCATTGCAAAACGCGGGAGCGCCGTTTTCATCCACGCGGCGCGTGAAGGATTTTCACCGACCGCAGGATGCGTCGGGCTGGAATTGAAAACACTGAAGCGATTGCTCGCGCGACTGGGACCGAAAACGCGGATTGAAATTAAATAAGACGCGCCGAAGTTTGATCTTCGGCGCGCCAGATTTATTCCTTCACCTGCTCGCCCGATCCGCCAAACTCGGCCGGAAAATCCTTCATCTTCGGAAGTCCGTCCTTCATCGGCAGCACGGTCTCGGCGTAGTTGATGTGCAGCCCCGGCTTGAAATCCAATTCCGGCAGCGTGGCCGTAAACACGTCCACGAGTTGCAGCCCCGGATGGTTGGTCATCAGGTGGCCGCCGCACTTCTTGCAATATTGCCGCTCACTCGCCGGCGTCTTGCTGAACGTCGCCAAATGTTCGGAGCCTGCGGTGACACGCACTGCATCCGGTTTCCAAAGTGAAAACGCATTGACCGGTCCACCCGACCAGGAGCGGCACGACTGGCAATGGCAATAGCCCATGCCTTCCGGCTCACCCGTGACCTCAACGTGCACGGCCCCGCAGAAACACTCGCCTTTGTACTTCGTCATAGTCTTGCCTTTCATCTCGTTCGATCTTGGGCGCGACACGCGCCATTGCGTGCGGGCAGCGGATACATCCGCCGCCCGCTTGTTGGATTTCCTGATGGCTCAGTGAACGAAAGGCACCGGGTAGACAGGATTCGCCGGGGCCGGCTTGACCGGGCGATAGACCGTCACGCCACCCTTCGAGCTCACGACTTCCATCGGCTTGCCATCGGCGCCGTTGCGGTGATCGCGGACGATCGTTCCCGGCACCGGATCTGCCGCGTTCCCACCAGGACGATGGTCGCGCACTTCAGCAGCGGGACGTGCTGGCGGAGGGGTACCTGCACCACCCCCGGACGGATTGCTTCCCGTTGTCGTCGGACGAGTATTTCCGACAGGATCTTTCGAACTCGATCCACAACCTTTCATCGGAACAATCCCGCAGTTCTTGCCAGACTTGTCCGAATATTTTTCGTGGTCTTTTTTTTTGCCGGAATGCTTGTCGTGATCGTGCGTCTTGTTGCTGTCGTGCTTCTCGCTGTTCATCTTCATTTCGTGACGGTTGTTTCCACCGCCGTTCTTCGCGATGGCGCTGTCCGCCACGAGCAGAAAGAGACTTGCAGCCGCAATCATGGCAACGTGAGGCAAATGCAGGTACGAATTTTCGTTGTTCATCTCATCATCCTTTTTTATGAATCGCAGGGCGCCGCTGTCCCGCAAAGGCTT
This sequence comes from Pseudorhodoplanes sinuspersici, assembly GCA_945862935.1. Lineage (GTDB taxonomy): Bacteria > Pseudomonadota > Alphaproteobacteria > Rhizobiales > Xanthobacteraceae > Pseudorhodoplanes > Pseudorhodoplanes sinuspersici_A. The sequence goes on from CAMBBO010000004.1 coordinate 32,651, forward strand.
GCAAACTCGCAAGATTGCGCGACTTCGCGACACCGGTTCTGCGATGCGTGAGCGCGTTAGTAATCCCGGCGGCAGCGCGAGCGAATGATCGCGCGTCTGCGTTCCTTGACATGTCGTCCGGAATTCGTGAGCAAGGCCCGCAATTCAGGTCATTTTGGTCGGGGGCGATATGTCTGCGGACGCACTGTCAGACTTGCTGAAAACGGTGCGGCTCACCGGCGCGGCATTTTTCGAGATCGCGGCGAACGACCCGTGGGTCATCGAATCTCCGGCGCGGAACGTGATGCTTCCGAAAATTCTGCCGGGCGCAGATCACCTGATCGCCTATCACGTCGTCACGATGGGCCGATGTTTCGCGCGCACGTCCGACGGAGACACAATTCCGGTCGAGGCAGGCGAAGTCGTCGTGTTCACTCACGGCGACACGCATGTGATGTCGAGCGGTCCCGGCATGCAATCAGGTCCGACAAGCGCGGCGATGGTCGATACCATGACCTCCGGGCCGTTGCCGTTCCTGATCAACTTCGCCGAAGGCGTGGAGCCGACCACAAAACTCGTGTGCGGCTATCTTGCTTGCGATGCGCGGCCGTTCAATCCGCTGATGGATAATCTGCCGCGCGTCATCAAGGGCGGCGACCCGGCCGACGGCGACAACGGATGGCTCGGCCAGTTCATCCGTTTCGCCGTAGCCGAATCCGCGGATAAGCGCGCCGGCAGCGAGGGCGTGCTTTCGAAATTAAGCGAGCTGATGTTCATCGAAGTCATCCGCCGGCATCTGAATTCGCTGCCGCCGGGGCAAGCCGGCTGGCTCGCGGGCCTGCGCGATCCTTTCGTCGGCAAGACATTGTCGTTGATGCATGGTGCACCGGCGCGGAGCTGGACTATCGAAGACCTTGCAAAGGAGGCGGGCGTATCGCGTTCGGTTCTTGCGGAACGGTTCACTCAGCTCATCGGCATTCCGCCGATCCAGTATCTCGCCAAATGGCGTATGCAGATCGCGGCGGAGCGGCTGACTGCCGGGCAATCGAACGTCGCCACGGTCGCAGCCGAGATCGGCTACGAATCCGAAGCGGCCTTCAGCCGAGCATTCAAGAAAAGTATGGGCGTTCCGCCATCGGCCTGGCGCCGCGACCGGCTACACGCTTAAGGTCCGCGATCCGAAAATCGCGCTGCCGACGCGCACATGCGTCGCGCCGAACTCAATCGCGGTCTGATAATCCGCGCTCATTCCCATCGACAGTAAAGCTAGCCCGTTGCGCTTTGCAATTTTCGCGGTCAGCGCGAAATGCGGTGCGGGCGCATCGTCGTGTGGGGGGATGCACATCAGGCCATCTATCTTCAAACCATATTGCTCACGGCACGCGATGAGAAACGCATCGGCTTCGGCAGGAATAATGCCCGCTTTCTGCGGTTCCTCGCCGGTATTGATCTCGACAAAAAGCTGCGGCGACTTGCCCGCCTTCTCAATCTCCTTCGCCAGCGCCTCGCACAGGCTGGCGCGATCGACCGAATGAATCGCATCGAACAGCGCGACCGCTTCCTTTGCCTTGTTGGATTGCAGCGGGCCGATCAGATGCAATTCGATGCCGGGATATTTTTCGCGCAAGGCGGGCCACTTGCCCTTGCTCTCCTGCACGCGGTTCTCGCCGAACACACGCTGACCTGCGGCAAGCGCTGGTTCGATCTCGTCGCCCGAAAATGTTTTCGACACTGCAATCAGCGTCACCGACGAAGGGTCGCGTTTCACTTCGCGGCAGGCGTTCGCGATCTCCGCGTTCACCTGCGCGAGGCCGTCGGCGATGTTGTGAGGCTGTCCGGTCATGGCGGGGTGATAACAAAAAAGCCCGGCCGAAACGACCGGGCTTTTTTCGCGAAAGCGGGAGGCGTTACGCCGCTTCCCACATCTTGAACGTCTCGTCGCTCGACTTGTTCAGGTGAACATGAGCGTCGACGTGATCGACAAGGTCTGCGGAAATGAAATGGTGCTTTCCGCCAGCCTTCGGGTCGGTCCGGGTCAGCTTGATGCGGTTGCCCGTATCCAGATGATCGACTGTGCCGACATGCTTGCCGTCGGAGCCGAGCACTTCCATGTGCTCCTTGATGTTTTCGATTTTCGCCATTGATGGTCCTCCTTGTTATGGATGGGAGGACAACGGGCCCGCGGGGCGTAAGGTTCCTGATTTTGCAGGGTTTTTCCGGCTTTCGGTGGGAACCAAAGCATTGACCGGATTGCGAAATTCGTGTCCCTTCGCGGCCTTCACCTTCGGAACCGATACGAATCGATGACCACCTCCCGCTACAACGCCCGCGAGGCCGAGACCCGCTGGCAGAAAACCTGGGACCAGCAGGGCGTCTTCTCTACCAAGAACGACGATCCGCGCCCGAAATACTACGTGCTCGAGATGTTCCCCTATCCATCCGGGCGCATCCACATGGGGCACGTCCGCAATTACACGATGGGCGACGTGGTCGCGCGCTACAAACGCGCGATGGGTTTCAACGTGCTGCATCCGATGGGATGGGATGCGTTCGGCATGCCCGCCGAAAATGCAGCGATGGTGAACAAGGTTCACCCGAAGAAATGGACTTACGAAAACATCGCCGCGATGAAGAAGCAGCTCCAGTCGATGGGGCTGTCGCTCGACTGGGCGCGCGAAATCGCGACCTGCGATCCGGCTTACTACAAGCACCAGCAGAAGATGTTTCTCGATTTTCTGAAATCGGGACTGGTCGAGCGCAAGCAATCGAAGGTGAACTGGGACCCGGTCGATCAGACCGTGCTCGCCAACGAGCAGGTGATCGACGGCAAGGGCTGGCGCTCGGGTGCTGTGGTCGAGCAGCGCGAACTGACGCAATGGTTTTTCAAGATTTCGGATTATTCGGAAGACCTGCTGAAGGCAATCGACTCTCTCGACCGCTGGCCGGAAAAAGTGCGCACGATGCAGCGCAACTGGATCGGCAAGTCGGAAGGTCTGCTCGTTCGCTTTGCGCTCGATCCGAAAACCACGCCGAACAAAGAAGACGAACTGGAAATTTTCACTACGCGCCCCGACACATTGTTCGGCGCAAAATTCATGGCGCTTGCGCCGGATCATCCGCTCAGCCTCGCGGCGGCTGCGAAAAATCCGAAGCTTGCCGAATACATCGCAGAGACCCGCAGGCACGGCACCGCGCAAGCCGAGATCGACACCGCCGAGAAAACCGGCTTCGATACCGGCATCAAGGCGGTGCATCCGTTCGATCCGTCGTGGCAGCTCCCTGTTTACGTCGCGAATTTCATCCTGATGGATTACGGCACCGGCGCGATTTTCGGCTGCCCCGCGCACGACCAGCGCGACCTCGACTTCGTGAACAAATACGGCCTCGGCAATGTGCCGGTGGTGTGCCCGCCCAACGTCGATCCGAAAACCTTCATCATCACCGACACCGCCTATGACGGCGATGGACGCATGATCAATTCGCGTTTTCTCGACGGCAAAACCATCGATGAGGCCAAGGAAGACGTTGCAAAACGGCTCGAATCAGGCACGCGGGGCAATCGTCCCGTCGCGCAACGGCAGGTCAATTATCGCCTGCGCGACTGGGGTATTTCGCGCAAGCGTTACTGGGGCTGTCCGATCCCGGTGATCCATTGCGAGAAGTGCGGCGTCGTTCCGGTGCCGGACAAGGATCTTCCCGTCGTCCTTCCCGACGACGTCGAGTTCGACAAGCCGGGCAATCCGCTCGACCGTCATCTGGCGTGGAAACACGTCGCCTGTCCGCAATGCGGCGGCAAGGCGCGGCGCGAAACCGACACGATGGATACGTTCGTCGACTCGTCGTGGTATTTCGCGCGCTTCACCGATCCGTGGATCGAGAATAAGCCGACCGACCGCAAGATGGTCGATGAGTGGCTTCCGGTCGATCAATATATCGGCGGCATCGAGCACGCGATTTTGCATCTGCTCTATTCGCGCTTCTTCACCCGCGCGATGAAGAAGACCGGACATGCCGGGATGGACGAGCCGTTCGCAGGGTTGTTCACGCAAGGCATGGTGATCCACGAAACCTATCACAAGGCGGACGGCACGTTCGTTACGCCCGCCGAAGTGAAGATCGAAGCTGCCGGCGGCGCGCGCAAGGCGACCCTTCTCACCACCGGCGAACCGGTCAGCATCGGCGGCATCGAGAAGATGTCGAAGTCGAAGCGCAACACCGTCGACCCGGACGAGATCATCGGCACGTATGGCGCGGATGTCGCGCGCTGGTTCATGCTGTCGGACTCTCCCCCTGAACGCGACATCGAGTGGACCGAAGATGGCGTGCAGGCGCGCTGGACCTTCATGCAGAAGCTCTGGCGCATTGTCGGCGAGATGACCGGCATCGCGAAGAAGGCGCCGGCGCAAAAACCAAACGAATTTTCCGAACGCGCGATGGCCGTGCGCAAGGCAACGCATGGCGCACTGTCGAAAATCTCCGACGACATCGACAAGCTGCGCTTCAATCGTTGCGTCGCGCACATCTACGAATATTCGAACACGCTCTCGTCCGCGATCGGCGAGACCGAAGACTCGAATGCGGGCGATCCCGATTTCGCGTGGGCGATGAAGGAAGCCGCCGACATTCTGGTGCAGCTTTTCAACCCGATGATGCCGCACCTTGCGGAGGAATGCTGGGCCGCGCTCGGCCACAAGAACCTCGTGGCGATGCAGCCCTGGCCCAAGGTCGAGGCCGCGCTCCTGGTCGAGGACACGCTGACCCTCCCGGTGCAGGTGAACGGCAAGAAGAAGGCCGAGCTGACCGTTAAACGCGATGCCACAAATGCCGAAATCGAGGCTGCCGTCTTAACGCTGGATGAGGTAAGAAAGGCGCTGGGCGGGAAGCCTCCTAAAAAAGTCATCGTTGTCCCGCAGAGAATTGTGAATGTCGTCGCTTGAAAAATTGAGGGGAATCAAGCGTTTCGCTCGTCCTGCCCTGATTTTGGGGCTGGGCTTGCTGACCGCTGGCTGCTTCCAGCCCCTTTATGGCGACCGCTCCGCCAGCGGCGGCCCCGGCATCAGCGGCTATATGTCCTCGGTGGACGTCGCCCAGATCGACGCGCCGAATGGCACCCCCGCCGCCCGCCTCGCGGTCGAGGTCCGCAACCAGCTTTTATTCGACCTGACCGGTGGCTCGGGTTCGACCAATCCGACCCACCAGCTCAAGATCTCGCTGGCGTCCACGCAGACGCAGATCATCGTCGACACGACGACCGCGCGCCCGGAAGTACAGAATTACGGAATCAACGCGACCTATTCGCTGACCGATATTGCGACCAAGAAGGTCGTCATCTCCGGCCAGACC
>CAMBBO010000005.1 GCA_945862935.1 Pseudorhodoplanes sinuspersici
ACGAGATCGCAATCCGACAGCGCATCGAGAGTTTCAACTCCCGAAATATGATTCAGTGCAGCCTTGCGCTGGTCCTCGGAAATGGCGCTCTTGCCAACCTGACGCGCCATGTTGCCGTTGATCGTCGCAAGCCCGGCCTTGATGCGGTCCGGCGCGAGGTCGTACATCAACACCGAATAGTCGGCGAGCGCGCAGACATGGGCAATACCGCTGCCCATCTGCCCCGCGCCAATCACCCCGACTTTGCGAATTTGCACCATGATGTTCGTCCGGTTTACCTGAACAGCGGGAGAAAGGGGAGACTCTTTCTCATTTCTTCAGCTTGGCGAGTTCGGCGTCGAGTTCGGGCAGGGCTTGGTACAAGTCCGCGACCAGGCCGTAATCGGCGACCTGAAAGATCGGCGCCTCTTCGTCTTTGTTGATCGCGACGATGATCTTGGAATCCTTCATGCCCGCAAGATGCTGGATCGCGCCGGAAATACCGACCGCGATATAGAGTTCGGGCGCGACCACTTTGCCGGTCTGGCCAACCTGCCAGTCGTTTGGCGCGTAGCCAGCATCGACCGCAGCTCGCGACGCACCCATCGCGGCACCGAGCTTGTCGGCGACAGGCTCAATATACTTGGTGAAATTCTCGCGGTTCTGCATGGCGCGACCGCCGGAGATGACGATGCGAGCCGAAGTCAGTTCAGGACGATCCGACTTCGACAATTCCTCGCCGACGAAAGACGAGAGAGCCGGGTCCGCCGGAATTGTCACATTCTCGATGGACGCAGAACCGCCCTCGCCCGCTGCCTGGAAGGCCGCGGTGCGCACGGTGATGACCTTCTTCTTATCTTTCGACTTCACCGTCTGGATCGCGTTGCCTGCGTAGATCGGACGCTCAAACGTATCCGGCGCGACCACCTTGGTAATTTCGGAAATCTGCATCACGTCGAGCAAGGCGGCGACGCGCGGCATCACATTCTTGCCCGTCGTCGTTGCCGGTGCGATCAGCACATCGTAGGCGCCAGCGAGCGACACGATCAACGCCGCAGTCGGCTCCGCGAGGCGATGTTCGAGCGCATCGCTCTCGGCGAGCAAAACCTTGCTCACGCCGTCCAGCTTGGCTGCGGCATCGGCCACGGCCTTGCAGCCCTTGCCCGCGATCAGAACGTGAATGTCGCCGCCAATCTGTTTGGCCGCTGTCAGCGTCTTGAGCGTCGGATCGAGAATCGTCTTGTTGTCGTGCTTTGCGAGAAGAAGCGTTGTCATCAGATTACACCCGCATCTTTCAGTTTGCCGACGAGTTCGGCGACGGAGCCGACCTTCGCACCAGCCTTGCGCCCGGTTGGCTCGCCGGTCTTCACAACTTCAAGCCGCGGCGCGACGTCGACGCCGAGCGCCTCCGGCGTTTTTTCGTCAATCGGCTTCTTCTTCGCCTTCATGATGTTCGGCAGGCTGGCGTAGCGCGGCTCGTTCAGCCGCAGATCGGTCGTGACGATGGCCGGGCTTTTTAGCTTGACCGTCTGCAGGCCGCCGTCGACTTCGCGCGTCACAAGAATATGGTCGCTCTCGATCACGATCTTGGAAGCGAATGTTCCCTGTGGCCAGTTGAGCAAGGCCGCAAGCATCTGACCGGTTTGATTGCTGTCGTCGTCGATGGCTTGCTTGCCGAGGATGACGAGGCCGGGCTTTTCTTCATCCACCACGGCTTTGAGAAGCTTCGCGACCGCGAGCGGCTCAAGCGCCGTATCGGTCTTGATGAGGATGCCACGGTCGGCACCCATCGCAAGCGCGGTGCGGATTGTCTCGGCGCTGGAAGCAGCACCGGCTGAAACGGCGACCACTTCGGTCGCCTTGCCCGCTTCCTTGAGCCGCAGCGCCTCTTCGACCGCGATCTCGTCGAAGGGATTCATCGACATCTTGACGTTGGCGAGTTCGACGCCCGAACCATCGGATTTAACGCGGATTTTGACGTTGTAATCGACGACCCGTTTGACGGGCACCAAAATCTTCATTTCTTGTCCTTTGGCGGTCCTGGCGCGCCGCGCAAACTAATGGTGCGCCGCAGCGGGGTCAACGTGAGGCCCGGTGCCCGGTTTTGGCTCTACCGGTTCTGGCCCGGCACCCACATCACGTCGTCCGCACCATTGGCATTGAGGGACCGTCCGGCAACAAAAAGAAAATCGGACAGCCGGTTCACATATTTGATGACGGGCGGCGACACCGTCTCATCCGGGCAATCGGCCAATTCCACGATCATTCGCTCCGCGCGACGGCAAATTGTGCGCGCAAGATGCAGATACGCCGCTGCCGGACTTCCACCCGGCAGGATGAAGGACTGCAACGGGGCCAGATCCTTGTTCAGTAGATCGATATCCCGTTCGAGATGTTCGACCTGAGCGTCGCTGACGCGCAGCCGCTCATGTCCCGGAAGGCAAAGGTCCGCGCCGAGATCGAACAGGTCGTTCTGGATTCGCGCGAGCATCGGATCGACGGGCGACGCTGCGGTATGCAGCCGCGCGATCCCGATCGCGGCGTTGGTTTCATCCACCGTGCCGTAAGCCGCGACGCGCAGATCGTATTTCTTGCGCCGTTCACCGCTAGCGAGCGCGGTCGTTCCGTCGTCGCCCGTTCGGGTATAGATGCGGTTGAGGACGACCATTTACTTCGCTGCGGCCCAGACCGCGATCATGATGATGACGATTGCGACGAATTGCAAAAGCACGCGCAGCCGCATCAATTTTTGCGACGTCTGCGGTGAGCCGCCGCGCATCATGTTGACAAGGCCAAGGACGAGCACGACGCCAACGGCAGCAATCGCGACGGGGACAAGGAGATAGCTGAAAAAGTCGGACATGGTTTTCCTTCTAGCACCGGCGGGCCGGGCTTACAGCCCGGGAAATTCAGTTCAGCGCGACGATGGAGGCATTCAGGATTGTCGCAAAGGACACCCACGCAAGATAAGGCGCAAGCATCCAAGCCGCCACGCGGTCAATCGGCCAGAACCGGGCGATTGTGAAGATAATGGCGACGAGAAGTGCTGCGATGACGCCAAGCGCAAGGCGCGGCTGTTCCAATCCAAAAAATACTGGCGACCAGACCGCGTTCAGCACAAGCTGGCCGAAATACCATCCAAGCGCGTTATTGCGGCCCGGATGGCCGAAGCTAGCCCACACGCGCCAGGCCGCAATCGACATCATCGCGTAAAGAAGCGTCCAGACCGGCCCGAAAATCCACGCCGGCGGATTAAAAGACGGCTTAACAAGGCCGGCATACCACAAGGGTATTTTCGGCAGCGTAACCAATGATCCGATGAACGAAACCGCAAAGGCGATGGCGAGAAATACGCCGAGCGCGATCCATTTGCGATAGTTGCCGCGTCCCGTTGTGGTGTTCACAATCCCGTCTCCGCTTCCGAGCTTCCGATTTTACAACGTCGCGCCCGTCTGGTGTGATCCATAAAGCATGACCGATAAACCCGTTCCGCTGAAACCACGCACCCTCGCAGTCCAGGCCCTCGGTGCGGACGAGCCTGTCACCAAGGGCGTGGTTCCGCCCGTACACGTTGCAACGACCTTCGTTCGCGACCCGGATAACCAATACCGCTCCGGTTACGTTTACGGCAGGCCCGACAACGCCACCGTGCGGCAGGCCGAGGCCGTCATCGCCGCGCTGGAAAATGCAAAAGGCGCGATGCTGTTCGGCTCCGGCATGGCCGCGGCCACGTCCGTCATTCTGGCGCTGGAAAAGCCCTCGCATATCGTCGCGTCGAAGGTGATGTATTGGGCGTTTCGCGCGTGGCTGGTTGCTTCTGCGCGATTTGGCCATAGCGTCGATTTCGTCGATACCTCCGACCTCGATGCCGTACGCAAGGCCGTAAAGCCGAACGAGACGAAACTGGTCTGGATTGAGACGCCGGGAAATCCGCTCTGGACCATCACCGACATCGCGGCGGTTGCCGAGATCGCGCACAAGGCGGGCGCGCTCTGCGCAGTCGATTCCACCGTGGCAACGCCAATCCTGAAACGGCCGCTCACGCTCGGCGCGGACATCGTGATGCATTCCGCGACCAAATTCCTCAATGGCCATTCGGACGTGATTGCGGGCGCGCTTGCCTGCGCCGACACCGAGGGCTTCTGGAAAAATATCGTTGCCGTCCGCTCGCAGCATGGCGCAACGATCGGGCCATTCGAAGCATGGTTGCTCCTTCGCGGAATGCGCACGCTCGACATGCGCGTTCGCACGCAGACCGAAACTGCGACGCAACTCGCCACACGCTTCTCGCACCACCCAAATGTTATGGGCGTCCTTTATCCCGGATTGAAAAATCATCCCGGCCACGCTGTCGCGGCTCGTCAGATGACCAGTGGCTTCGGCGGAATGCTGTCGATCCTCGTCAAAGGCGGAGAACGCGCGGCAATCGACGCCGCAGCTCGCGTCGACGTGTGGAAACGCGCGACGTCGCTCGGCGGAGTGGAAAGCCTGATCGAGCATCGCGCTTCGGTCGAAGGGCCCGGATCGCCCTGCCCGCCGGAATTGCTGCGCCTATCCGCAGGTCTCGAAGATCCGGACGATCTGTTCAACGATCTCGACCGCGCTTTGCGCGCGGCAAATTCGTGATCTGAGATTTTTCGCAGCGGCTAATTGCTGCCGTCGAGCAATCTTCGTGCGATGACCTGCGCCTGAATTTCCGCAGCTCCTTCGAAGATATTGAGGATGCGTGCGTCGCACAGAATGCGCGAGACCGGAAATTCCAGCGCGAACCCGTTGCCGCCATGGATCTGCACTGCGTTGTCGGCAGCGGCCCACGCCACACGCGCGGCGAGAAGTTTCGCCATTCCGGCTTCGAGATCGCAACGGCGGCCGGAATCCTTTTCGCGCGCGGCGAAATAGGTCAGCTGGCGAGCGATGAGAATTTCAACGGCCATCATCGCGATCTTGTCCGCGACGCGGGGAAAATCAACAATCGGGCCGCCAAATTGCTGGCGCTGCTGCGCGTAATTCAACGCCTGATCGAGGGCTGCCTGCGCGACGCCGACTGCGCGCGCTGCCGTCTGGATGCGCGCTGACTCAAACGTTTGCATCAGCTGCTTGAAGCCTGCGCCTTCAACGCCGCCCAGCACGTTCTGCGCCTTCACCTCGAAACCGTCGAACGCGATTTCGTATTCCTTCATGCCGCGATAGCCGAGCACCTCGATCTCGGTGCCGGTCATGCCTTTGGCCGGAAACGGATCGGCATCGGTACCGCGCGGCTTTTCGGCAAGCAGCATCGACAGCCCCCGATAGCCGGGCTCTTTCGGATTCGTTCGAACCAAAAGCGTCATCAGATCGGCACGCACCGGATGCGTGATCCAGGTCTTGTTGCCCTGAACGCGGTAAACCTCGCCATCGCGAGTGGCGCGCGTTTTGAGCGAACCAAGATCGGAGCCGACATTCGGCTCGGTGAACACCGCGGTCGGCAGGATTTCGCCCGACGCGATCTTCGGCAGCCATTGGCGCTTCTGGTCTTCCGTACCGCTGCCGAGAATGAGTTCGGCCGCGATTTCCGAACGCGTGCCGAGTGAGCCGACGCCGATATAGCCGCGCGACAATTCCTCGGACACGACGCACATCGATTCCTTGCCGAGACCCATGCCCCCATATTCTTCCGGGATGGTCAGGCCGAAAACGCCGAGCTCGGACATCTGGGTAATGATGTCCATTGGAATGTAGCTGTTGGTGCGATGCCATTGCTGCGCGTGCGGGATCACCTCGCTCACCGCGAATTTACGCATCTCGTCGCGGATCGATTCCAGCGTTTCGTCGAGACCGGATCCGCCATACGTCAGATCCTGATTTTCGCGCATCAGTTCGACAAGGCGAGCGCGGCGCGCCGCCGTGTTGCCGTTTGCGATCAAAGCTTCGATCTGCGGCGTGACGCGCACGGCAACGGCGGACGACGTCAATCCAAGATCGGAAAGGCGAACGATTTCGCCCTGGCTCATCGGAATGCCGCCGAGAATCTGGGCGAGATACTCACCCATCCCGATGCGGACAATAATTTCCTCGGTCTCGCCAAACCGCCCAGCGGACTGCATGCGCTCCGCGTAGGAAGCAAGCTGGCGCAAAGCCTCGACATAGGTGGCGAGCCAGGACAGTCCGTGGGTCGCCCGCTGCTCGCGGTCGAGAACGCGGCTGCTGTTGCCGCCCTCGATAATGACGCGCTGGCGGACCTTCAGGGTCGCATCGGCGAGAAGGGCCTCGGCGACGCCGACCGCCTCAGCGGCTCGGGCTGGAAAATTGTCCGGTTCGGCGCGGGCGGATGCCATGGCCATGTTGCGACCCCCACGGCGCGAATTTAATTGCTTCGTGTGTGCGCCGCACAAATCAAAAACAGCACGGCACCGTGGGCAAATCAATACCGCTGACGACGGAGCCCGGGCGCCCATTAACGAGCCGTTCACCATATTTTGCGGCAAATTTAACCATTTCGCGGTCTTCTGCCTAAATGACGCTCGCCAAAAAGCCCGATGCCCCATCCCGCTCTTCGAAGCGGGTATTCGACGGCGCGATGTGGCAGTCGCGGTTCAACGGGATCATCAGTTCGGTTTCGGTGCGTACCCGCATCATCGTGATCGCGCTGATCCCTGTCGTCGGGCTGCTGGTGAACGGATTTACATTCACCGTCGGTGAGCACGACATCGAAGCTGGATCCAGACAGGCACGGCAGGCCGAACTGCTCGCCGAAGCAAGCATGGAATACCAGCGCGCGCTGATGAGCCTGCGCATCACGGCCCGCGATTTTGCAAATGACGCAACCGAAGATCAGACCAAGGCATTTGCCGATTTCACCAATCGCGCTTTGCAAAAGCTCGACATGATGGAAATCTCGGCGAACGTCGATAGCTGGGAGACGCTGCAGACCCTGCGCTCCCGCCTCGGCGATCTGGAAAAAAACTTTGCCAGTGCTGTGAAGGAAAAACGCCGTCTGGGATTCACAGCCAATCTTGGCCTGCGCCGCGAATTGCGGGAAGCGAGCATCGCGGTTGAGAACATCATCAACACTCAGCTCGCGCCGATGCAGGAAGCGGACCAGCGCAAGATCGCGATTGCGCTTCTGGAAATGCGCCGCTCGGAAACAGATTACCAGCTCACGCGCATGCAATTCGTCCAGGATCATTTCTTCGAAGGATACAAGCACTTCGAGAAAGTCCTGAAAGAAGTTGCTATCGAGGACAGTGTCAGGGCAGCAATCGCAAAGCAGGTGAAAACCTACACCGATGTGTTCGCGACATGGTCGGAAAGTGTCGAGAAGGTTCGCCCTCATCTGGTGATCCTGGACGTCACCGGCGAACGCATGATCCCGCTGGCCGATGAATTGATTGCCTCTGCCCGGCGCGCTGCTGCCGATGCAGACCAGGCGCTGCACAAGGCACAAGCGCGGACACGCAATATCATCATCAGCATCGGATCTGCCGCGGTGCTGTTCGGCCTTGCCTTGAGCTGGCTGATCGGCCGCAGCATCACGCGGCCGCTGAACGGCCTCGCTGACGTGATGAAGAAGCTTGCTGCCGGCGATACATCCCCGCGCATTCCAGCTACTCGCGCGCGTGACGAGATCGGCGAAATGGCACGGACCGTGATCGTCTTCCGTGACACGATGATCGAGCGCGAGCGGCTCGCTGCGACGCAGGACGAAACCGGCCGCGCCCGCGAACGCCGGAGCGAAACGATCGCAGCAACAATCGCGCGGTTCGAAAAATCCGTGGATCAGGTCTTGAGTAAGGTGCGAGCTGCGGCGGACCGGATGGAAACAACGTCGGGCCAGCTCGATAGCGCCGCCAATTCGATGGCAAGCGAAGCGCGTCAGGCCGAAGATCGCGTGAACGCGGCGTCCGCCGACGTCACCACCGCTGCTGGGTCCGTTGAGGAACTCGCAGCCTCCATCGGCGAGATTTCCAACCAGGCCCACACCTCGACCGAAGTCGCCGGCCGGGCCGTCACCGAAGCAAAACGCACCGCACAGACAATGACCGATCTCGGCGTTGCCGCCACCCGCATCGGCGAAGTCGTCAACCTTATTCAGGCGATTGCTGGCCAAACCAACCTTCTCGCCCTCAACGCGACCATCGAGGCGGCACGAGCCGGGGAATCCGGCCGCGGATTTGCTGTCGTGGCAGCGGAAGTGAAGTCGCTTGCGGGTCAAACTGCGCGCGCCACAGAAGACATCGCTGAACAGATCGGGTCGATTCAATCGGCTGCGGCCGATGCCGCGCAGGCCATCTCCAAGGTCAACGATATTATCGGGGACATGTCGGCGATTGCCGCAAGCGTCGCGGCCACGGTGGAAGAACAAAACTCGGCCGTTCTTTCGATTGCCGAAGGCGTGACCAGCGCATCGACCGAGGCGCGCACCGGCGCAGAATCCATGAGCCGGGTCACCGCCGCGACCAAGGACGCAAGACAAACCGCCGCCGAGGTTCGCACGCTTGCGGATACGCTCGCGGTTGAAGCCGAAGGGCTTGAAGGCGAAGTCCGGCGCTTCCTCGCCGATGTTCGCGCCACATAGTTCCGGTTGTTCTGCGCCTCGCGCTTCCCCTTGCTATTTTGCAACGCAAGATGTGATGTGCGGCTAGGAGCACCGCCTTGGCATTGCTGAAGAAAATCTGGCGCATCGCACTGGATGCGTTCTGGCAATTCAACATCGACGACGGATGGGCGATCGCAAGCCATATCGCGCTGTCGGCGCTGATGTCGCTGTTCCCGTTCCTGCTGATCCTCACGGCGATGGCCGGTATTTTCGGATCTGCCAATCTGGCCGACGAATCCGCCAACCTCATTCTCGAAGCCTGGCCTGCCGAAGTCGCAGCTCCGATCGCGCTCGAAATCCATAGCGTGCTGGCGAGCGCGCAGGGGCAAGTGCTGACCATCGGCACGGTGCTTGCGCTTTATTTCGCCTCGAGCGGCATCGAAAGCCTTCGCATCGGGCTGAACCGTGCCTACGGCGTGACCGATCCCCGTCCGATCTGGCTCACGCGCGTGGAATCGATCGGCTATGTGATCCTCGGCGCGATCTCGCTGCTTGCCCTGTCCTTCTTCGTGCTGCTTGCGCCGCTGATCTGGCGTACCGCGCTGCTACGTTTTCCCGCAATCGAACCGTTCAGCGATGTCGTTACGTTCTGGAGGCTTGCAATCGTCTCCCTGCTGCTCATCGTCACGCTGATCGTGGTGCACATGTGGCTTCCCGCAGGCCGGCGGCGATTCCGCGACATCATCCCCGGCATTCTTGCGACGCTTGCACTCTGGATGGTGGGGGGCACCCTGTTCGGGCGCTACCTCGCCGATTTCGCGTTCGCCTATTCGATCTATTATGCCGGGCTTGCGTCGACGATGATCGCGCTGATCTTTTTGTACCTGACGGCGTCGATCTTCATCTATGGCGGCGAATTGAACGCCACAATTCTCAAGGCAAGGGCATTGAAACAGAACGCCGGGAATGCGCCTTGAATGATCGCTATTTCTTGAGCTTGGCGCTCCAGGTCGTGCCGCGTGTTGCCGATGGCGTGAACGTCATCTCGACATCCGCCTTGGTTCCGCACAGATCGTAACTCCAGATTTCGATCCACGGCTCGTTCGGCTTGCGGTTGCCGGAAATTCGCGTGTCGGTCACCCATTGCTTGTCGCAATTCTGCGGCTTTGCAGAAATCACGGCCGCGCTCGATCCAGAAAATGCGTCGCGCTGAAGGACCGGGTCGGTCTCCGAATTGCCGGGCAGAAGTTCGATCATGCGCGGCTCGCTGCCTTCCATGATCGCGAGGAAATTGCGTTGCGAGGCGCGCGGCTGGCAATCGACGAAGGTGCGCTCCACCCACGACACCGCCCCCGGCTTGATCGGATAGGGAATGACGAAGGCCACCGCGATCAACGGCTCCTTGCCGCAAGTGTAACCAGGCACCCGCTGGAGGGATTTTTGCACCATATCGCGGCGCATCGGTGTGTAGGCGTCGGAGAAAATTTTGGAAGCGACCGCCGGTCCGAACGCGCTACGAATGGCGGCAGGATCGGCCCGGATATATTCGGGCGTCTGCGCGAAAGCGGGCAGCGAAAGACACGCTGTCACGACGATGAAAAAAGTGCGGATCATGAGCGCAGACTGACACGGTGCCTGTAAGCGGTCGAGCCCCGTCAGCCTGCGTTTGCAGCCTCAAGCGTATCTTCAAAATTGCGCAGACCGGTACGCGGCGCGCCGACAATGACCGCCATGTTGCCGGGAGCGTGCAGGTTCTTCCACATCAGTTGATGCGCCGCCGGGATTTTCTCCCACGGAAACACTTCGCCCATGCAGGGGTCTATACGGCGGTCGAGTACGAACTGGTTCGCGGCGCTCGCCTGTTTCAGGTGAGCGAAATGCGAACCCTGGATTCGCTTCTGCCGCATCCAGACATAACGCGCGTCGAAAGTGATGTTGAAGCCGGACGTGCCGGCGCAGAACACCACCATGCCGCCGCGCTTCACCACAAGGCACGACACCGGGAATGTCGCCTCACCCGGATGCTCGAACACGATGTCCACGTCGCGCTTGCCGGTGATGTCCCAGATCGCTTTGCCGAACTTGCGCGCCTCTTTGGTCCAGTCGGTGTATTCGGGCGAATTCACCGTCGGCATCTGGCCCCAGCAATTAAAATCTTTGCGGTTGATGACACCCTTGGCGCCGAGGCTCATCACGTAGTCCCGCTTGCTCTCATCCGAAATCACGCCGATTGCGTTCGCGCCCGACGCCGCGCAGAGCTGCACGCCGAACACGCCAAGCCCGCCCGATGCACCCCAGATCAGAACATTGTCGCCGGGTTTCAGCGTGTGCGGTGCGTGACCGAACAGCATGCGGTAGGCGGTCGCGAGCGTCAGCGTGTAGCAGGCGGCCTCTTCCCACGTCAGATGCGCAGGCTTCGTCATAAGCTGACGCGATTGCACGCGGCAGAATTGCGCGAAGGATCCATCCGGCGTTTCGTAACCCCAGATGCGCTGCGACGGCGACAGCAGCGGATCGCCGCCATTGCAATCCTCGTCGTCGCCATCGTCCTGATTGCAATGCACGATGACTTCGTCACCGACTTTCCAGCGTTTCACTTTCGCGCCGACTGCCCAGACCACGCCGGACGCATCGGAGCCAGC
The DNA here is from genome assembly GCA_945862935.1 of Pseudorhodoplanes sinuspersici. Lineage (GTDB taxonomy): Bacteria > Pseudomonadota > Alphaproteobacteria > Rhizobiales > Xanthobacteraceae > Pseudorhodoplanes > Pseudorhodoplanes sinuspersici_A. The sequence continues at coordinate 11,137 of CAMBBO010000005.1, forward strand.
GATGTGATAGGGCTGCTTGTGAACGTCGTGCGGCGAAATTGGAATTCCGAGACCGGCCCAGACGCCGTTGTAATTCACGCCGCCGGCCATCACGAAGATCAGCACCTCGTCCTCGCCAATCGGCCAGGTCGGCACCACCTCGATCTGAAACGACGTTTCCGGCGGGCCGTGACGTTCCTTGCGGATCGCCCATGCGTGCATCTGCTCCGGTACATGGCCGAGCGGCGGAATTTCACCCACGGCATACAGGGACTTGAGTGACGAAAGCTTGGGATTGGCCTGTGCAACCGCCATGACGCGTCTCCGGCTAACTTTCCTCAAGTCTGCCGCAAGCGTTGTTGCGCTGCAACAGGTCGCGGCGTCGCGCTTACGCTCTCCGGGGACAGCGCTAGCCGCACCGCTGACAGCGTTCGACTTTAGGAGTATGATCCCTTCGCTGCATTGCAAAAAAAGGGGCGTTGTGCCCCACTTAAAGGGAAGGGGATCACCATGGGGATCGAAAGCTTAATCGTCTGGCTGATCGTGGGCGCGATTGCCGGCTGGCTCGCGGGCATGATCGTGGCCGGCTACGGCTTCGGCCTGATCGGAAACATCGTCGTCGGCATCGTCGGTGCGTTCATCGCCGGCTGGCTTTTGCCGCGGCTCGGCATCGTAATCGGCGGGGGGATCGTCGGTGCGATCATCAACGCTGTGATCGGCGCCGTCATCCTGCTCGTCATCATCGGATTCATCCGGCGCTGACGGAGAAACGGATTGGAGCGGAATGGGCGATACCACCCGTGACAAGGCCAAGCGTGACAAGCCTTGGATATTCCGCACCTATGCTGGGCATTCGACCGCTGAGCGGTCGAATGCCCTTTATCGCCAGAACCTGCTGAAGGGCCAGACCGGCCTTTCCATCGCCTTCGATCTTCCTACACAGACTGGATACGATTCAGACCACGTCCTCGCCTGCGGCGAAGTCGGCAAGGTCGGTGTTCCTGTTTCCCATATCGGCGACATGCGGAACCTGTTGAAGAACATTCCGCTCGCCGAAATGAACACGTCGATGACCATCAACGCGCCGGCCGCGTGGCTGTTGTCGCTCTATATCGCCGTGGCCGACGAGACTGGCGCACCGCGCACGAAGCTCACCGGCACCACGCAAAACGACATCATCAAGGAATATCTGTCGCGCGGCACTTACGTGTTTCCGCCCGGCCCTTCCATGCGTCTGATCAAGGACACTATCCTGTTCACGACGAAGGAAATGCCGAAATGGAACCCGATGAATGTCTGCTCCTATCACTTGCAGGAAGCAGGCGCGACGCCAGTGCAGGAGCTTGCTTACGCACTCGCCACCGCGATTGCTATTCTCGACATGGTGAAAAAATCCGGCGAAGTGCCGGACGGGCAGATGGGTGAGGTGGTCGGCCGCATCTCGTTCTTCGTCAACGCGGGCATGCGCTTCATCACCGAAATCTGCAAAATGCGCGCCTTCGTCGAAATGTGGGACGAGATTACCGCGCAGCGTTACGGCATCACCGACCCAAAGCAGCGGCTGTTCCGCTATGGCGTGCAGGTGAATTCGCTCGGCCTGACCGAGCCGCAGCCGGAAAACAACGTCTATCGCATCTTCCTCGAAATGATGGCGGTGACGCTTTCGAAAAAGGCGCGGGCGCGCGCGGTGCAGCTTCCGGCATGGAATGAGGCGCTCGGATTGCCACGGCCGTTCGACCAGCAATGGTCACTGCGCGCGCAACAGATTCTCGCCTATGAATCGGATCTCCTGGAATACGGCGACATTTTCGACGGCTCGACCGAGATCGCGAACAAGGTTGAGGAACTGAAACGGCTCGCCAAGGAAGAACTTGCCACCATCGAGCGGCTCGGCGGCGCGGTCGCTGCCGTCGAGATGGGCTACATGAAGCAGCAGCTTGTCGAGAGCAACACGCAGCGGCTGGAATCGATCGAGTCCAGCGACAGCATCGTGGTCGGCGTCAACAAATTTGTCGAAAGCGAGCCTTCGCCGCTGACTGGCGGCATCGATACGATCATGACGGTATCGCACGAAGTCGAGGCCGAACAGATCGCGCGGCTGAACGCGTGGCGTGCCAATCGCGACGCCAAGGCGGTTGATGCGGCGCTGACGGAATTGCGCCGCGTTGCGGCCGACGGCAGCAACGTCATGCCCGCCTCCATCGCCTGCGCCAAAGCCGGCGTTACCACCGGCGAATGGGGCGAAGTGTTTCGCAAAGCGTTCGGCGAATATCGCGCGCCGACCGGCGTGCCGAAAGCCGCGCGCCAGATCGGCAGCGACCTGATGGAGCCGGTTCGCGCCGAAGTCGAACGCGTATCGCTCAAGCTTGGCCACCGCATGAAATTCCTTGTCGGTAAGCCGGGCCTCGACGGCCATTCCAATGGCGCGGAGCAGATCGCAGTGCGCGCCCGCGACGTTGGCATGGATGTGATCTATGCCGGCATCCGCTTCACGCCTGCGGAACTGGTCAAGACCGCGAAGGACGAAGGGGTCGATGTGATCGGGCTTTCGATCCTATCCGGCAGCCATGTGCCCCTCGTGCGCGACGTAGTCGATCGCATGCGCGCGGAAGGCTTGAGCGACGTGCCGATCGTAGTCGGCGGCATCGTGCCGCCGGAGGACGAAGAGACGCTGAAATTGGCTGGCGTTGCCGCCGTCTATACGCCGAAGGATTTCCAGATCAACCAGATCATGTCCGACGTGGTGCGGATCGTGGAAGGCGCGGCGGAGAAGATCGACTAGCGTTCACTACCTTCGGTAAAGCGTGCCACGTATTCGGCGAGGCTCGCCGCACTCACCGGCTTTGGCAAATAGGCGTTCATGCCGGCGGCGCGCGCCTGTGCATCGCCGTTGCTGCGGGCGGAAATCCCGATCACTGGAATGTCGCCTATAGGCTTGGGCAAAGCGCGGATGCTGCGTGTAACGGCGAAACCATCGACGCCGTTCAGCATCACGTCCATTAGCACCAGATCGTAGCCGCCGCGCTTCAGCGCATCGAGCGCGGCCTCGCCTGACGCAACGAAGTCGGCATGATCGCCAAGCTCGCGTAGCATCGTGTTCAGTACAACGCGCCCATAAGGGCTGTCCTCGACGCACAAAATGCGCCGCGTACTTTTTTCCGCACCGCGCGGAACGGGCTTTCCATTTTTGCGGCCTTTGCCGGACGTTCCATTTTCAACAGCGACCACGACATTGAGCGTAAATATCGAACCTCGCCCAGGTTTGCTCGTGACGGTCAGATCGCCGCCCATGGCACGCGCGAGCCTGCGAACGAGCGTGAGCCCAAGGCCCGTTCCTCCATAGCGGCGCGACACGTCTGCGCTCGCCTGCGAGAACGGCTTGAACAGCTTTTTGATCTCGACGGGCTTCAGCCCGATGCCAGTATCCGCAACCGCAAAGACAAGCCTGACCTTGCCGTGCGGCGCTTTCTTCGCCGACGCGCGCAGCGTTACGGTTCCGCGCGTAGTGAATTTCACCGCGTTGTCGATCAGATTTTCCAAAGCACCGCGCAGGCGGATCGCGTCCCCCTTCGCATGGGCAGGCAGGCCGCTTGCGATGTCGATCTTCACGTCCAGCCCGACAGATTTCGCGCGCACCGACAGCGACGCTGCAACATCCTTCGCCAGCTGAGGTGGCGAAAATATTTCTTCTCGCAACGTGAGCCTGGTTACGTCCGCGCGCGCCGCGTCGCACACGATCGTGGTCAGTTGCGCCAGATGCTCGGCGGCATTTTTTACACCAAGCGCCCAGCCATGTTCGTGCGCGCCAAGGTCAGATGCCGCGAGCAATTCGGCATACGCCAGAATGCCCGTCAGCGGGGTGCGGATATCGTGCGCGAGCGCCGCGAGGGCGGATTCGACGGCGCGCGTACTGGAGTTGCGCGGCTGCTTTCGCGCGCGCGTTCGTGCGGCTTTCGCCGTTCTTTTTTTACGCCCCTTCGGCATAGCCACCCTTCCCGCACGCAGAATGGCACGCAGACGCAAGGCAGACCATCACTTCTCCGGCAAGCCAACCATGCGCCGGATATCCGCAGCCGTTGCTCCGCCCGCACGCAATTCGCGCAAGCCCGTCGCCTGCGTGGATTTCGAGAGCTTGCGGTCCTCACCGTCCAGAATCAGACGATGGTGATGGTAATGCGGTGGAGGAAAGCCAAGCAGCTCCTGCAACACACGATGCACGGAGGTTGACGGGAATAGGTCTTGCCCGCGCACCACATGCGTCACGCCCTGCGCTGCGTCATCGACCATCACGGAAAGATGATAACTGTTCGGCGTATCCTTGCGCGCAAGGATCACGTCGCCCCACAATTCCGGCTCGGCCGCGGTTGCAACATTCGCCTTATCTCCCGACTCATCCCAGGTTAGCGCGCCAGTCAGTGCAATCGCCGCTGCCATGTCGAGCCGCAACGCGTAGGGCGCGCCTGCTTCGATCAACCGTTCGCGTTCCTTTGCAGGTAGCGACTTGTTCATCCCCGGATAGCGGATGCCGCCGTCGGGATCGCGCGGAAAAGTCACGCCGGATTTCTCGCCAACTTCCACAAACCGCGCGATCTCGCTGCGGCTTTCGAACGATGGATAGATCAGCCCCATCACGTCGAGTTTCGCGATGGCTGCGCGATAATCCGTGAAATGGCCCGATTGCCGGCGCACCGGCTCCTGCCACGTCAGGCCGAGCCAGCGCAGATCCTCGTAGATCGCGCCCTCAAATTCCGGCCTGCACCGCGAATCATCGATGTCCTCGATCCGCAACAGGAACGTGCCGCCCGCCGCGCGCGCCATGTCGAAATTCATTAGCGCCGACAGCGCATGCCCCAGATGCAGGTAGCCGTTCGGGCTTGGCGCAAAGCGGAAAACGGGTGGACTCATCATTTCCCTTGTCATGCACTATTCAGGCGAGGCATCCATCACCCGATTATCGTATGAACCCAACTTGATGTCCCATTTTCTCCACACACAGACCGAACTCGAAGCCGCGCTGGCGCAACTGATCCTTGCGGACCCGAGGCTCAGGCCAATTGCCGAAAAGGCCGGCGCATTCAACCTGCGCCGCCGCGAAGGCGGCTTCGCGGGATTGTGCGCCATCGTGTGCGGGCAGCAGCTTTCCACGGCGAGCGCCGCTGCGATCCGCGACCGGCTGTTCGCCGCATTCGAGCCGTTCCATCACGACGCCGTGCGGCTCGCCCGCGCCGACAAGCTCAAGCGCCTCGGTTTGTCCGCCGCCAAGATCAAATCCATTAAGGCCATTGCGACCGCGATCAGCAAAAGCCACATCGATTTGCACGCCATCGCCAACATGCCTGCCGATGAAGCGCATGAAGCTCTTGTGAAGCTGCACGGCATCGGTCCGTGGACCGCTGACATTTATCTGCTGTTCTGCATCGGTCACGCCGACGCCTTCCCCGCAGGCGACCTTGCCGTGCAGGAAGCGGCCCGCATCGGATTGAACTTACGCAAACGCCCAGACGCAAAGGCGCTCAACAAGATCGCGGAAGCGTGGCGGCCGTGGCGCGGCGTGGCGGCGCATCTCATGTGGGCCTATTATCATGTAGTGAAGCGGCGCGACGGCGCGCCCGTCTCGACCGCGACGAAAAAGACCTGGCCGCAGATCAAGAAAAAGAAAACAAAAGCAAAAGCTAAAAAGACGAAAGGAAAAGCGAATGGCCGTTGAACTCGATGGTCCGCGGCTCGAACCGCGCGGCGGCCAGACGAAACGCCTTGTCGTTTTTCTTCACGGCTATGGCGCCGACGGCAACGACCTGATCGAACTCGGCAAGGTGTGGCAACAGCTTTTGCCGGATACGGCCTTCGTGTCGCCGCACGCGCCCGAGCCCTGCGCGCAGGCGCCGGTCGGGCGGCAATGGTTCGGCCTGACGTTCCGCGATCCGAACGAACGCTGGGTGGGCGTCAATCAGGCAGCGCCCGTCCTCGATTCGTTTCTGGACAAGGAACTGGCTCGCCGCAACCTGCCCGCCTCCGCGCTGGCGTTGGTCGGCTTCAGCCAGGGCACGATGATGGCTCTGCATGTGGGATTGCGCCGCGCTTCGCCGCTCGCCGGGATCGTTGGCTATTCCGGCATGCTCGCGCTCGACGAAAAGGCGACCCCCGAATCGCTCACGAGCGAAATCCGCTCGCGTCCGCCCGTTCTGCTGGTCCATGGCGATCAGGACGAACTGATCCCGGTTCAGGCCCTGTTCCATGCAAGCCAGACCTTGGCGGCGCTCGACATCCCTTGTGAATTCCATATTTCGCATGGAATCGGCCACGGCATCGATCAGGAGGGCTTGCGCCATGGCGGCGAATTCCTCGCGCGCCGGTTCGGGTTGCGCTGACCGGCACGACGGGCCGTGGGCAACGGCTTGCGCTACCTTCACAATCCCGTCACGCTCCCGTATAAATTATGGCGCTGCATGGCTTGCAGCGTAGGGATCACGACGAGGAGCCCTTGAACGTACACGTGTCGCCAAGCGGATTTCCGGCTCTGGTGCTGAACGCGGATTTCCGGCCGCTGAGTTATTATCCGCTGTCGCTCTGGTCATGGCAGGACGCCATCAAGGCCGTGTTCCTCGAGCGCGTGAACATCGTCGCCAATTACGACCACGCGGTTCATTCGCCAAGCTTCGAAATGAAGCTTCCGAGCGTCGTCTCGCTCAAGACATTCGTTAAACCTTCGACGCATCCGGCCTTCACGCGCTTTAACGTCTTCCTGCGCGACAGATTTTCTTGCCAGTATTGCGGCGCGGACGACGACCTGACATTCGACCACATCATTCCGCGCTCGCGCGGCGGACTCACCACGTGGGGCAACGTGGTCGCCGCCTGCTCTCCCTGCAATCTGCGGAAGGGCAGCCTGACACCGAACGAAGCGAAAATGTTTCCTTCGCAGATGCCGTTCCAGCCGAGCGTGCAACACCTGCACCGCAACGGCCGGCTGTTCCCGCCGAACTACCTGCACGATTCGTGGCTCGATTATCTTTATTGGGACACCGAGCTCGATCCTTGAGCGCGTGACGCCGCACCTCATCATTTTCGATTGCGACGGCGTGCTGGTGGATTCCGAATCCATCGCATGCAGGGTCGACGCGGAATGCCTGACCGAATTCGGATTCCCGATAACGGCGCAGGACATCATGCAGCGTTATGTCGGACGCAGCGCCTCGTTCATGTTCAAGGACATCGAGACGCGATTTGAGCGCCGCCTTCCCGGCAATGTCCCCACCGCCTTGCGAACGCGGCTCGCGGTCGCATTCGAAACCGAATTGAAGGCGATTGAAGGAATAGACGCCGTTCTGGCCAGGCTCACCGTGCCTGCCTGTGTCGCCTCGAGCAGCGAGCCTGCGCGGATTGAAAATTCGCTGCGGATAACCGGGCTACTGCATTATTTTCGCCCGCGCATTTTCAGTGCCACCGAAGTCGCCAGAGGGAAACCAGCGCCCGACTTGTTCCTGTTCGCGGCAAAGCAAATGCACATTGCGCCGGAAGATTGCATCGTCATCGAGGATAGCCTCGCGGGCGTCGAGGCTGCGTGCGCGGCAGGAATGCGCTCCATCGGATTTACCGGAGGTAGCCATTGCAGCGCGGGCCACGCAGAACTCTTGCGCGCGGCGGGAGCCGCGACCGTAATTGCCCAAATGACCAATCTCGTGGGCGCGATCGAAGCTGCGTGATCCCAAACGCCCGCCACAGCGGGCGTCAACGCACCCAGCGATCCGGCAGCATCCGCTGCAACACGCCATCCTTCTGCACGACGAAATGCCACAGCCCCGCGGCCACATGCAGGCCGACCAGAATCAGCATCGCATAATTGGCAAGCAAGCCATGCACATCGCCGGTCCAGCCCCAGCCGGGAGCCCGTGTGCCGATCAGCTTGGGAAACTCAATTCCGAACATGATAACGGGAAATCCGCGCCAGGATGCGTTGATCCAGCCGAGAAGCGGTACGACAAGGATCAGCAGGTAGAGAAGCCAATGAACGACGCGCGCGATCGTCGCCTGCCAGACCGGAGTGTCCTTCGGCGCTTCGACCTCACCTTGCCGCAAGCGCCAGATCCAGCGGACAGCCGCGACCAGCAGGATGACCATTCCGATCGAGAAATGCGTATTGATCAAAATCTCCGGCTGGGTGTTGCGGCCGATATGCGGCATCGTCCATCCCAAAATGAACTGGACGATCAGCAGAGCGACGACCGTCCAATGCAGAATCTTGGCCGTCGGCGTGTAGCCTTGCGCTGATTGCGAAGTCATTGATGTCTCCCTGACACCGAACACCGCGTTATTCCGCAGAAAGGTTCGCCGCACGATAGCTGTTGAAAGCGCCTTTCGCTGCGAGGATAACGATCGCAGCGGAGATCAACACGTTGTAGCCCGCAAGCGAGAGGCCGAGGAAGCGCCATGCCGCTTCGTCGCAGCGGACCACGCGCACCGAATTCAATTGCTGCAAAAGACCGCCCGTCGAACCGAGGCTATTGAGCGGGCCGGAGCATTCGGCCGGACCGGCCCAAAACTGCCATTCGATACCGGAATGGTACGCAGCCAGCACGATATTCATCCCCATCGCGATGGCGATCACGCCGAAGGCAAGTGCCAGCACCTTGCGCGATCCGCCGTGGCCTGCGCCAAGCGCGATCATCAAAGCGAGCGGGACGGATACATAATAGGCGATGCGCTGGTCGAGACAGAGCGGACAGGGCCGGTATCCGAATCCGTACTGAAATACGAATGCGCCGAGGATTGTCGCTGCGCCAATCAGTGCGATCAGCAAGGCCGGGAGCCGGATTGCGTCGTTATCGCTCATGAGATTCTGGTCCTCTCCCGCGCCACCCGAAGCCGACATAGCTTCCACACACTGCGTTGTCGATACGGCGTTGACCCGTCATCTTTCGCCGGTATGATCCGGCTCCGTTGCCCCTGTGGTGGAATTGGTAGACGCGCCTGACTCAAAATCAGGTACCGCAAGGTGTGCTGGTTCGAGTCCGGCCAGGGGCACCAATTTCCTCAATATTTACGCTGCGGCCGCTGGCTGCGAAATTTCGCCACCCATGCGGCGAAAAGCGGGTCCCGTGCGTTACAAGATGCTGCAACGGCCATTGAGGCGCGAAATCGTGTTGAAATTATCGTCCAGCCGCATTTTTTGGCCATGCGCGATGGCGTTAGCGCTTGTCGTTGCGCTCAATGGCGGCGCGTGGGCCGCGGAGGGCAAGTCCGGCCCGTCGGAAGTCGTTTTCATCTTCCAGATGATGCTGCTGATCTTCGTCGGACGCATGCTCGGCGAAGCGTTTCAGCGCATGGGCCAGCCCGCGGTCACCGGCCAGCTCGTCGCCGGCATCCTGCTCGGGCCAACCGTCCTTGGCGCCCTGTGGCCGGACGTGCAGCACTGGCTTTTCCCGCCCGGCCAGAAAGAGCAGAAGGCGATGCTCGATGCCGTCTCGCAGGTCGGCATCCTGATGCTGCTGCTTCTCACCGGCATGGAAACGGATTTGCGTCTCGTGCGACGCGCCGGGCGCGCCGCGGTCAGCGTTTCGCTCTCGGGCATTGTCGTGCCATTCGCCTGCGGATTCGCTCTCGGAGAATTCTTGCCGGATTCGATGATTCCCAATCCGCAATTGCGGATCGTGACATCGCTGTTCCTCGGCACCGCCCTGTCGATTGCCTCGATCAAGATCGTCGCAATGGTCGTGCGCGAAATGAACTACATGCGGCGCAATCTCGGCCAGATCATCGTCTCGTCCGCGATCATCGACGACTCGGTCGGCTGGATCATCATTTCCATCATCTTCAGCCTCGCGCAGCACGGCACGATTGATTTCTGGTCGATCGCGCAAGGCGTCGTCGGCACGCTCCTGTTCCTGATCATCAGCCTCACGATCGGGCGGCGGCTGGTGTTTTCGATCATGCGCTGGACCAACGATAATTTCGTCAGCGACGTTCCGGTCGTCAGCGCAGTTCTCCTCATCATGATGACGATGGCGCTGATCACGCATTTCATCGGCGTGCATACCGTGCTCGGTGCCTTCGTCGCAGGCGTTCTGGTCGGCGAATCCCCAATCCTCACGCGCCATATCGACGAGCAACTGCGCGGAATGATCACAGCCTTTTTCGCGCCTGTCTTTTTCGGCGCGGCGGGCCTTGGCACCGATCTGACGATCCTCAGCGACTGGCATCTTGCGCTGCTGACGGCGGGCCTCGTGCTGATTGCAAGCGTCGGCAAATTCGGCGGCGCGTTTGTCGGTGGCGAACTCGGCGGCCTCAATAAGCGTGAATCGTTCGCGCTCGCGCTCGGCATGAATGCCCGCGGCTCGACCGAGGTCATCATCGCGACCATCGGCCTGTCGCTCGGCGCACTCAGCCAGAACCTGTTCTCGATGATCGTTGCGATGGCGGTCATTACGACCATGGCAATGCCGCCCACCTTGCGATGGGCGCTGCGGCGCGTTCCGCTACGCAAGGAAGAAGAAGAGCGGCTCGAACGCGAGGCGTATGCCGAACGGGGATTCGTCACCAACCTCGAGCGGCTTCTTCTGGCCGTGGATGACAGCGCCAACGGACAGTTCGCATCGCGCATCGCGGGTCTTCTCGCCGGTCCTGTCGGCATGCCGACCACGATTCTGCACATCGATCACAAGATCGCTGTGCAGAAAAAGACCGATGCTGCCGAGAGCAAAGCCGACAAGACTCACGACGACGATAACAAATCCGGCGACACTTCCGCCTCGGAGGCTGACGACGACACGGCAAAAACGGGCAAGAAAAAGAATACGAAATTGGCAAGCTCCAAGGCTGCCAAAGCCAAGGACGTCAAAATCAAGGATACGAAGCTAGCAAACCTGAAGGACGATGGCGAAGCGCCGGAGGACGGCGCGCCGGCGAACAAGGAGGCTGCCGAAAAGGCCGCGCAAAAAGACGCTGCCGACAAGGATGCTGCGAACAAGGCGATGGACGCCGCGAAGGAAAAAACCAAGGCAGCCGAGGCCGCCATCAAGCCGACGGCGGAAAAAACCAAGCCTTTCGAAGACGACGGCTCAACCGCGGTAGACGTCACCATCACCATCGCAGATCGGGTGCCGCGCGAAGCGATCGAAGCCGAAGCGAAGAAGGGCTACGACCTGCTGCTGGTCGGCCATGACAAACCGACATCCGTATCCGGCGTATTCAGCCGCGCCCTTTCGAGCATTGCGGCCGGCTTTGAAGGCCCGGTTGCCGTCGCGATCGCGCGCGGGCGCCACGAAAAGCGGCCGCTGCACAGCAAATTCAAGATTCTTGTTCCGATCACCGGCACCGGCGTCGCACGCCGCGGCGCGGAGGTCGGCCTTTCGATTGCGCGTGCGGGCCGCGCGCAGATCACAGCTTTGTTCGTGCGAAGCGGCGCGGACCCGAAGGGCCGCAGGCGCAGAATCCGCCAGGCGCTGGCGACGCGGCGCTCCGAACGCGCCATCCTGAAAGACATCGCCTCGATGGGCGATAATTTCGACACGCCGATCAAGATCGCGACCCGCACCAACGATGCGCCGGACGCAGCCATTTTGCGCGAGGCGCGGCGCGGCGGTTACGATCTTATCGTTATGGGTGTCAGCCGGCGTCCGGGTGAGCGCCTGTTCTTTGGTAATGTCGCGCAATCGCTGCTGGAGAACGAGGAATTTTCCATTCTCTTCGTCGCCAGCGAATCCTATTCTGCCGAATCCAGACCAACCGAGAAGGAAGAAGTCGCCCGATGAACGAGGACAAATTCAATGTCGGCATCCGCAAATTCCTGAAGGAGGTCGGCGTAACCTCCCAGCGCGAGATCGAGAAAGCCGTTCGCATCGCACTGGAAAACGGCACGCTCAAGGGCAACGAAAAGCTTTCGGTGAAAGCAGTCGTGACGCTGGACGCGGTTAAACTCAATCACACAGTTGACGGCGACATCGAACTGGGTTGAGCGGCGCCGTTAGCCGGGCGAACCGGGTGCAACATTGCGCCGCCCGAAGGCGGTCTCCATTTCACGGCGCACCCGAACCGCTGCGTCGTTCGCGTCATACTCGACGTCAGCCCATTTCACGCGCTCGCCTTCTGCGATAGCACGCTTGAGCTTCACGTTGTGCGCAAGTCCGAGAGGCAGAAATCCCTCATCGAGCGAAGTTTCTGCAGGAGTCTGCTTGCCCCAGACGCAAAAGCCGCCCTCCCCGTCGAGCATCTCGCCCGCCTTCAGATTGCGCTTCGCCGTCGCGACAACATCGGAGTGAAACCCGACCGGCACGCCCGTCGGCTCGTTGCGCAATGCTGCCGACGCAACTGAAATTCCGAGCTCAAGGCCGATCATGTGGACCGGACGATAAAGGGCCGCGAAGCGTCCGCTCTTGTCCGGCATCAGGTGATACTCGCTGAAGCAACGTTTGGCGTAGTCGCTTTCACCTTCAAACACGACGAAAGTACCCATCGACAAATGATGCGGCACATCGCGTTCGTCGCGATCGACCGACGATACGACCTCAGTGACACCGGATTTTTCGAGCATTCCGCCTTCGCTTTTCGGCTTGCAGATGTCGGCGAGTTCGAACCGGCTCGATGGCGGAAAACCCAAGCCTTCTGTTTGCGGCATCAAACCCGTGGCGTTGCAGACGGCAGTCATCTCGATGCCGGATTTCGTTCCGTCGATAAACGAATTGAACATCTTCGGATTGATCGATTTGCGGTCCTTGATCTGAAGATATTTGTCGAGAATGTCCCACACCGTTTCGGGCGTCGAACGGTGATAGGTCGGATGATAGCGCGTGCCTTTGCCCGCCGAGATCACCTTGAACCCGCAGGCGCGCGCCCAATCGACATGCTCGCAAATCAGCGCAGGCTGGTCGCCCCAGGCAAGGCTATAGACGACGCCTGCCTCGCGCGCCCTGCGCGCCAGCAGGGGGCCAGCGAGCGCATCGGCTTCGACATTCACCATCACGATATGCTTGCCGTGCTTGATGGCGGCGAGCGAAAATCGAATCCCGGCTTTCGGATCGCCGGTCGCCTCGACGATCACTTCGATGTCGGGAAAGCCGATCAGCGCATTGGCGTCAGGGGTGACATGGGTGCCGCCGCTCTTGAGTGCATCGCCGAGTGACGAAGCCGCATAAGCCTGCTCGTCCCAACCGGCACTTTTGAGCTGGCTTTTTGCTCGCGCAACATCGAGATCGGCCAAACCGACAAGATGCATCCCGCGCGTACGGATCACTTGCGTGAGGAACATCGTGCCGAATTTTCCGGCACCGATCAGTCCGACGCGGACGGGCCGGCCGGCCGACTCACGCTCAAGCAACTTGGCGTACAAATTCACTCACATCACCTTGCAAATTATTGCTGGCACACCGAACGGATGACGTAAGTTTCGGTTGGGCATTCCCCCTCGGTCGGTGTGCGACCGGACAACCAGACCTGCGGCGGACATTTTTGCGTCGCCTGCGTTTCAAGGCTTTTGCCGGATACGAAACCTTTGCCCTTGCAAACCGTTTCGGCCGCAGCCACGCAATCAGGCGATCCGTTGGCGGCGACATTGCACCGCTCTCGCGCTTCGATCACGCGGGCGCCCGGCAACTTGGTCAGAGCGTCGGTCGCGTCCCTGGCGGCTTTGCCGGTCTTGCCGAACGTCTCCTTGATATCCGCCGCGCCCTTGTCGAACCATTTGTTCAGCGCGTCGACGAAGCCGGGTTTGCTGCTGCCGGAGGGTGACGCCGGTGCGGGAGCTTGCGCGGGCGCTCCCGCCGGAGCCGCCTGCGCTGAGGGCGCGGGTGGCGTTTGCTGTGCGAACGAGCGTGGCGCGGCCGTCAGCGCCACGGCCAATGCGCAGGCCGCAACGAAGAACCGCGTCGTCCGATGTCCATGCCAAGCGATCATTTCCGGCTCGCTGATCGAGGCGCCGCCGCCCTTTCCGGGCGACCGCAGCCATTCAATCAGAACAGATAAAGCGCGGCAACGATCCCTGCCACCAACACCAGCGCGCCAAGGGTGACCCAAAGCCCCAGCCGCTTCTCGATAATGGCGCGCGCCTGCGGCCCATAGCGGTGCAGCAAAAACGCCAGCAGGAAAAACCGGCCGCCCCGCGCGACCACCGACAGGAGGATAAAGGGCAGGACCGGATAAGCCGCAAAGCCCGATGCGATCGTGACGATCTTGTAGGGGATGGGCGTCAGACCCTTCAGCAGGATGATCCACGCGCCCCATTCCGCATAGGCCTGGCGGAAGGCATCGACCTTGCCGCCATAGCCATAAAGCTGGATCAGCCAAAGCCCGACGGATTCATAAAGGAAATAGCCGATGGCGTAGCCGAGCACGCCGCCCGCGACCGAAGTGACCGTGCACAAGGCCGCATAGAAATATGCGCGGTCGGGACGCGCAAGCGACATCGGTATCAACATGACGTCTGGCGGAATCGGAAAGAAGGAGCTTTCGACAAACGATACCGCGCCCATCAGCCAGGACGCATAGGGCTTGCCGGCGGCGGCAATGCACCAATCATAAAGACGACGCAGCATGGAGGATTGTCACCGGAGAAAGGAAAGGCCGGAGGTGGCTTCAGCGGCGCTTATGGCTGCGGCGCGATTCAAGCGCAACTACCTTGCGGCGCGATTCTCCGGGGGTTGCGCTTTTCGGCAGCTTTTCGGCCAACCCCATCATGCGCTCGCGCCGCTTCATCTCTGCCCACACGTCTTGCGGCTTAACGTCGGACGCGGTCCAGAGGACAACCAGATTATAGATAAGGTCGGCGCTTTCGCGCACCACGGCTTCACGATCGCCATTCATGGCGTCGATCACCACCTCGACCGCTTCCTCTGCAAGCTTCTTGGCCATCTTGGCGCGGCCCGCGCGCAGAAGGCGCGCAGTGCGGGATCGCGAGGGATCTCCCCCCTTCAGTTTCACAACGGCCTCATAGAGCCGGTCAACCGAATCAGCCATGCGCCGACCATAGCCCGACAGGCACGAAGGGCGCGTTAACGATTGGCTTCGCGAGACAAAAAAATGCCGCCGGGTGAGGGCGGCATTTCAAGGCGTCCGGGTTCAGTACCCGTAGTAGTAATTCCTCGGCCCGTACTGGTACGGCGCATAGCCGTATCCATAACCCGGTCCGTAGCCGTAATAGCCCTGCGGCTGGTAATAGCGCTCGCGATAACGATCCCTCGCGATGTTCGCTGCGATCGCGCCGAACATCAATCCAGCCACGCCGAGAAACGCCTGGCCTGCGGGATCAATCCCGCGGCGGCCACGGTAACGCTTCTTGGCAGCACTCAGATCCGTGACGGTCGCCTGCTGGGCCTGTGTCGACTTCGACGGCGCAGACGCCGCGAAGGCGGGAACGCCGGTCGTCGTCAGCGCGATTGCGACCGCTGTCGCAGCAGCAACTGCGCGAGTATTGAAAGCACGCATTTTCGCACCTCTCTTCAAGGGACAACGCACTCGTGTCCTGCCCGAAAAGATAAGCCTTTCGCGGCGCTCGCAGCAGGGGCCGCGTGCCTAATCTTTTTGTAATGCTGATGAACGTCTGTTCAGTCCGCTTCCGCAAGCAGCGTCGCATTGCCGCCTGCGGCTGCTGTGTTGATCGTTACGGTCTGCTCAGTGACGAAACGCCGCAGATAGTTTGGGCCTCCCGCTTTCGGTCCGGTTCCCGACAGGCCGTGTCCGCCGAACGGCTGCGTGCCGACCACAGCACCGATCATGCTGCGATTGACATAGACATTGCCGTGACTGAGACGCGCAGCGATATGCGTCGCTCTCGTCTCGATGCGCGAATGCACACCGAGCGTCAGGCCGGTGCCGTTGCCCGCAATCTCGTCAAGCAATTCATCCAGCTTGCTGGCGCGCCATCGCACCACATGCAGCACGGGACCGAAAACTTCTTCCCTGAGATCGCTTGCGTGATTGAGCGCGATGATCGTAGGCGCAACATAAAGCCCCGCGTCCGGTAGCGCGCGTTTTTCATCCCAACGGAACAGCACGCGCGCCAGCATTTTGGCGATCCAGCGATCGAGATTCTCCTTGGCGTCGCGGTCGATCACGGGGCCGACATGGGTGGATGGCTCATTAGGATCGCCGAGTTTCAATTCGCGCGCGGCGCCTGCGATCATTTCGATCAGCTTGTCGGCGATGTCTTCTTGCACGCACAGAAGCCGCAGCGCCGAGCATCGCTGCCCCGCCGAACGAAACGCCGACGTGACGACATCATCCGTGACCTGTTCGAGTAACGCTGTCGCATCGACGATCATCGCGTTGATGCCGCCGGTTTCCGCGATCAGCGGAACGATGGGGCCATTCTTCGCGGCGAGCGAACGGTTGATCGCATGTCCCACATCCGTTGATCCTGTGAAGGCAACGCCCGCAACGAGGTTATCGGCCACAAGAGCCGCGCCAACCTTTCCATCGCCGGGACACAGATGCAGCGCACTGACAGGGACGCCCGCTTCGTGGAGAAGCCGCAAAGCCGCGTCCGCGATCAGCGGCGTCTGCTCTGCGGGCTTTGCGACCACCGCATTGCCGGCGACAAGCGCAGCAGCAACCTGGCCAAGGAAAATCGCCAGCGGAAAATTCCAAGGGCTGATGCACACGAATACGCCACGCCCGCGATAATTCAATTCGTTGCGCTCGCCGGTCGGACCCGGCATCGGCATCGCACGCAACGTCTCGCACGCATTTGCCGCGTAATAGCGGCAATAGTCGATGGCCTCGCGCCATTCGGAAATCGCGTCGTCCAGCGTCTTGCCGCCCTCGCGCTGCATCAGCGCAACAAACAGGCCCCGGCGTTGTTCAAGCAAATCACCAGCGCGATCGAGCATTGCAGCGCGCGCCTCAACGGGCGTCTGCGACCATTCCGCAAAACCTTTCGATGCGACGCGCATCGCCAATGCTGCCGTCGCCACGTCTGCTTCAACGACATGGCCTGTCGGCTTGTCATCCACCGGCGAAACCAATGCACGTTGCGATCCTTGCAACGTCTTTCCGTCGATCAGCGTCGCAGCCGAAAAATCTGCGCGAGCCGCGTTGCGGACATCGGTTAACAAGGCCTCGAGGCTGTCACGGTCGCCAAACTCAACGCCGGGAGAATTTTTACGCGCAGCGCCATACAGATCGCGCGGCAGCGGAACGCGCGGGTGGCGCGCATGCGAGGCATCGCCGACCTGTTCGCGCGGCTTTTGCAGGATTTCCGAAACCGGCACCGCGGGATCCGCGGCAACCGACACAAACGACGAGTTCGCGCCATTTTCCAGTAACCGCCGCACCAGATAGGCGAGCAGATCGCGATGCCCGCCGACCGGCGCATAAATGCGGCATGCGGCGTGCGGAATTTTTTCGCGTAACGCCTTATAGAGCGCTTCGCCCATACCATGCAGCCGCTGAAATCCGAGCCCCTCGACGCCGCCCGCGCGCTCGATCACGCTCGCGACCGTCAGCGCGTTATGTGTCGCAAATTGCGGAAAGATCGCAGGCCGCGCGGCAAGCAGTTTCGCCGCGCACGCGTCGTAACTCAGATCGGTCATCGCCTTGCGGGTGAACACCGGGTAATCGGCAAGCCCGCGCTCCTGCGCGCGTTTCACTTCGCTGTCCCAGTACGCACCCTTGACGAGCCGCACCATCAGCTTGCGTGAACGCGCATGCGCGAGTTCGGCGATCCAGTCGATCACGGCCTGCGCGCGCTTTTGATACGCCTGAACCGCAAGCCCATATCCGTCCCAGCCTGCGAGCGAAGGATCGGCCAGCACGGCGGCAAAAATCTCCAGCGACAATTCGAGGCGGTCGGCCTCCTCCGCGTCGACGGTGAAATTCAGATCGTGCCGCTTCGCCTGCCGCGCGAGTTCGATCACCAAAGGTACAAGCTCGGCAATCACGCGCTCGCGCGACACTGCCTCGTAGCGCGGATGCAGCGCCGAGAGCTTGACCGAAATCCCCGGCCGGTCCGGCAACGCACCGCGCGCACTCCTGCCGATGGCCTCAATCGCGTCCGCATAGGAATTGAAATAACGCTCCGCGTCGCCTTGCGTGCGCGCGCCCTCCCCCAGCATGTCGAAAGAAAAGCGATAGCCCAGATGCTTTTCGGACCGCGACAGCGCCTCCCCGATTGTCTGCCCGAGCACGAAATGCGAGCCGAGCAGCCGCATTGCTTGCCGGATCGCGGTACGCAACGCCGGCAATCCGAGACGCTTGGCGATATCGTCGAGGATGTTTTCCGGGCGCTCGCCCGCATGGATGAGCCGTGCGCTCACGCCGAGCGTCCAAGCAGACGCTGACACCAGCAGCGATTCACCCTTGAAGTCCGGGTGCGACCAGTCCCCGGCGGCGAGTTTGTCTTCGATCAGGCTGTCGGCGGTCGCCGAATCCGGCACGCGAAGAAGCGCCTCGGCGAGCACCATCAGCGCAAGGCCCTCACGCGTCGACAGCGAATAGGCGTGCAGGAAATCCTCAATCCCCCCAAGCCCGCCCGAGCGAGTACGGATCGCCCCGACGAGATCACCCGCCAGCGCGTCGATCCGGCCTTCTGCGGCGGCGTCCCGCGGCGCAGAAAGAAAGCCGCGGGCGATTGTCTCGTCCGCAGGCGCGTAAGGGGCCTCGAAACGGGGAAAATCCTGGCTCATCGCGCTCGATCTCATGTTCACCATACTGCCACATGGTCGCAGGCGGTTTCGACTATCTGTTCAAGAACCAGGTCGCGGACATGACAGCCTATCGGTACCTCACCGCCGAAGTTCTGCTGTCGCTGGCCTGAGTGCGGGAGACCCACACCTTCGCGGTAACGGAAAAAATCGGCGCCGAATAAGCGGCATGTCCGGTGTGTTCTCTATCTTGTGCCTTGCATCGGCATGGTCTTTGCTGAGAATAACGATGCGGCTTTTGAGCGATCTCACCGGCGTGCCGGCGGACGGCGGGATCGAGAGTAAGAGGACGAGGATATGAAACACTCCCGTGGGCTGCGTCATGCGGCGCTATTGTTCGCCGTGGCCCTTGCGACGATCCCGGCGGCTCCGGCCAGCGCCCAGACCCCGGTCAAATTCTCGCTGGATTTCAAGTTCGAAGGGCCGTCCGCGCCGTTCCTCATCCCGCTCGACAAGGGCTATTACAAAGCCGAAGGCCTCGAGGTCACGATCGATTCCGCCGCTGGCTCGCTTGAGCCAATCACGCGCGTTGCATCGGGCACCTACGACATGGGCTTTGGCGACATCAATTCGCTGATCAAGTTCCGCGACCAGAACCCCGCCGCCGACGTGCGCGCGATCTTCATGGTTTATAACAAGCCGCCGTTCGCGGTCGTCGGCCGCAAGAGCCGCGGCGTGACCAAACCGCTGGACCTCGAAGGCAAAAAACTTGGCGCGCCCGCCGCCGACGGCGCGTTCGCGCAATGGAAGATTTTCGTCAAATCGACCGGCCTCGACGCATCGAAAGTCACGATCGACAATATCGGCTTCCCGGTTCGCGAACCCATGCTCGCCGCAGGTCAGGTGGATGCGATTACCGGCTTCTCGTTCTCGTCCTTCATCAACCTGAAGGATCGCGGCGTCCCGGTTGACGACATCACCGTGATGCTGATGGCGGATCACGGCGTCAATCTTTACGGCAATGCGATCATCGTGAACGGCAAATTCGCAACCGAAAAGCCCGAAGCGGTCAAAGGCTTCCTTCGCGCCTTCATTAAAGGCCTCAAGGATACGGTGAAAGATCAACCGGCGGCCGTGGAATCGGTGCTGAAACGCAATGACATCGCCAAGAAAGACGTCGAACTTGAGCGGCTACGCATGGCGCTGCGCGACAATATTCTGACCCCTGAAGTCAAAGCGAACGGATTTGGCGCGGTGGACAAGAAGCGCCTGTCGGATTCCATCGAGCAGATCGCGCTCACCTACGAATTCAAGGACAAGTCGAAAGCAGCCGAAGTCTTCGACGCCTCCTTCCTGCCGGCAGCGAACGACCGGAAAGCGCCTTAAGCCCATCCTGCCGGAGCGCATGTGAGCTTTGTCAGCCTCGATGGCGTGAACCACCGCTACCCTGACAAGGGAGGCGGACCCGGATTTCTCGCGGTCGAAGGTCTGACGATGAATGTCGCGCGCGGCGAATTTGTCGCCGTCGTCGGGCCTTCGGGCTGCGGCAAGTCCACCTTGATGAAGCTTGCGACCGGCCTGCAATTTCCCTTTCAGGGAGAGGTGCGTGTCGCAGGCGAGCGAGTGACCGCGCCAGTCAAGATCGCGGGCATGGCGTTTCAATCGCCGACGCTTCTTCCCTGGCGCTCCACGCTGCAAAATCTTCTCCTGCCGCTTGAAATCGTCGAGCCGCATCGCCGGCAGATTCGCCGCCGCAAATCCGAATACGTTGCGCGCGCGGAGAATTTACTGGCATCGGTCGGGCTTGGCGGTTTCGGAGATAAATTCCCCTGGGAGTTATCCGGCGGGATGCAGCAGCGCACATCGCTTTGCCGTGCGCTCATTCACGAGCCGGCCCTGCTGATGCTCGACGAGCCGTTCGGCGCGCTCGACGCATTTACCCGCGAGGAATTGTGGGGCGTGATCCGCGACCTGCACGCGGCGCGCGGATTCACGGTCATTCTTGTCACTCACGATTTGCGCGAAGCGGTATTTCTCGCGGACCGTGTCCTCGTCATGTCGGCCCGGCCGGGACGCATCGTGCATGAACGCCGCATCGATCTGCCGCGACCGCGCGATCTTGAAGTAACATTCACATCGGAATTTTCCGACATCGTGCACGAATTGCGCGGCCACATCGTGAAGGCGCGTCAATGAACCGCCGTTTCGATATGGTGCGCGCCGCGCCCTGGCTGTTCACGCTCGCCTTCCTTGCGATCTGGGAAGGTTCCGTTCACATCCTGAAAATTCCGCCCTTCTTCCTTCCACCGCCGACATTGGTTGCAAAAACCTTCGTCGAGTTCTGGCGGCCGATCTACACCAATTCGCTGTTCACGCTTTCGACAACGATGGTCGGCTTTGCGCTCGCCGTGGGATTCGGATTGCTGCTCGGGCTGGTCATCGGCTGGTCGCGCACGATCTATGCCGGAACATATCCGCTGATGATCGGCTTCAATGCGATTCCGAAAGTTGCGATCGTGCCGATCCTCGTGCTCTGGTTCGGGATCGGATTCATTCCGGCGGCGCTGACCGCATTCCTGATTTCGTTTTTCCCGATCGTGGTGAATGTCGCGACCGGACTTGCGACCATCGAGCCGGAACTCGAAGACGTGCTCAAGGCGCTCGGCGCATCGAAACTCGACATCATGCGTAAAATAGGAATCCCGCGCACCCTTCCCTATTTTTTCGGTTCGCTGAAAATCGCGATCACGCTGGCTTTCGTCGGATCGGTGATTTCCGAAAGCATCGCCTCGAACCACGGCATCGGGAACCTAATGCTACAAGCACAGGCGCAATTTCAGGTGCCGCTCGTGTTCGCGGGTCTTGTCGCGCTCGCGATCGAAGGCATCGTGATGTATTGGCTGATGGCTGTGCTGGAACGGCGCATGACCGGATGGGCGCAACGCTCCGGCTTCGCGCAAACCTGATAGTGCTTATGCGACCGAGCGGGTCGAGGGGCGCGACGGCGTCATGAACTCGCACACGACGTCGGCAAATTGCTCGCGAAGATCGCTGCCCGCACCTTCGCGCAAATAGACACCGCAATTGACCACCGGCAGAGCG
>CAMBBO010000006.1 GCA_945862935.1 Pseudorhodoplanes sinuspersici
TTCCGTCTGCGCCGCGCAGCCCGTAACGACAATGTTCGCATCGGGGCGTTCGCGCCGCGCGCGGCGGATCGCCTGACGCGCCTGCCGCACGGCTTCGCCGGTCACAGCGCAGGTATTGAAAACCACCGTATCGGCGACGCCCGCAGCGCCTGCTTCACGCCGGATGACTTCGGACTCGAATACATTGAGCCGGCATCCGAAGCTGACGACATCGACGCTCATCACGCCGCGCTCAGATTATCGAACAGCGTTGGATCGAAACGCCCTTCAAACTCGAGCGTGTATGCACCCGTCATGATGACGTGATCGTCGCTCTCGCGCCATTCGATCTGGAGATCTCCGCCGGGCAGCGCCATGTTCACCTTGCGCCCCGTCCGCCGCAAGCGCGCAGCAGCAACCGCAGTCGCGCACGCCGCCGACCCACACGCCATGGTCAACCCCGCGCCGCGCTCCCACGTGCGCATCACGATGTGCTCGGGCGACTTGATTGCTGCGAGCGTAATGTTGGCGCGCTCCGGAAAGATCGGATGGTTTTCGAGCATCGGCCCAAATTTTTCCAGATCGTAGGCGCCCGGATCGTCCACCCAGAAAATCGCATGCGGATTTCCCATGTTCACGATCGCGGGCGAATGCAGGATCGGCTTGTCGATCGGTCCGATCTGCAATTCGATATAGCGCGTGTCGCGGAATTCCTCGGCGAGCGGAATATCCTTCCAGTCGAATTTCGGCTTGCCCATGTCGACCGAAAGAAGATCACCTTCAGCCTTCCAGCAATTGATGAGTCCGGCGCGCGTCTCGAAGGTGAGCGCGTCCTTGCCGGTTTCCTTGAACACGAGAGACGCGATGCAACGCATGCCGTTGCCGCAGGCGCCCGCTTCCGATCCATCGCTGTTGTAGATGCGTACAAATGAATCCGTGCCCTGCAGGCGCGGCGGATAGAGCACCATCATCTGGTCGTAGGGCGCACCCTTCGGGCTTGCGGCGGCGCGTGCTTCAGCGGCGCTGATCGCAGAGGGCTTCGCACGCATGTCGACGACCAGGATCTCGTTGCCGATCCCGTTCATCTTGGTGAAAGCATGGTTGGAAAGCGCACTCATGGTGCCGTTATATAGTGTGGCATATGGGCGATTGGCCAGCGGCGGATTTCAGCCGAAATCTTGGCCGCCAGTGCAGTCCCCTCTGTGCTAGCCTCAAGGAAGCTCAACCCTTTGGAGCGCCTCATGCGCCACGCCCTGCCGACAATCCTGCTTGGCATCGTGCTCGCCTTTTCCGCCCCCGCTCTGGCGCAGCAACCTGCCCCCGGCGACGTGTTCGGCGCGGAAGTCACGCTTGCGCCCAAAACCATCGTTTCACTATCCGGGACGGGGAAATGGGATTCGGCATTTGAAACGATTTTGGACGCACTGAAGATCGTCCACGCTTTCCTCGAACGCGAAGGCGTCAAGCCGGATGGCAATGCGATGGTGATCTACACCACGGCGGACGATACCGGTTTCCAGTTCGAGGCGGCATTGCCGATCGCGCAGACGCTGCGTAATCCGCCGAAGGGCGACATCACCATGGGAACGTCGCCTGAAGGCAAGGCTTACAAGTTCACCCATCGCGGCTCGTATGACGGCATGGACAATACCTACGAGGCAATCACGAATTTCCTCGACCAGAAGAATCTGGATTCGAAAGACCAGTTCATCGAGGAATACGTCACCGATCCACGCAACACGCCTGAGGACAAGCTCGTCATCAACGTCTATGTCCCGATCCGGTAATCCAGCGGAACCTCTCGATGATTTTCAGCCGTCGCCTGACCTTCGCGTTCGCCTGTTCGTTGCTTGCAGGCACACTGCCTGGCTTTTCGCAGGCTCAGGATTTATCGCTGCCCTCCATCACCGTGACGGGTGAAGCGAGCCTCAGCGTCGCGCCCGACCGCGCTATCGTAAGCGCCGGGGTTTCAAGTCAGGCCAAGGCTGCGCGCGAAGCGATGAGTGCAAACAACAAGGCGATGGCGGCAGTGCTTGCCTCGCTGAAGGAGCAAGGCGTTGCGGATGCGGACGTGCAGACCGCGCGACTGAGTCTTGAGGCTATTCGCAGCAAGGACAACGCGCAGCCGGTGGCGGGTTTTCAGGCGTCCAACCGTGTCACCGTGCAGATCCGCGAAATCGCCAAGCTCGGCGAGGTGCTCGACCGGCTGGTGACGGCAGGCGCGAATTCCATCGGCGGGATCGAGTTCATCGTCTCCAATGCCGAAAGGCTGCTCGACAAGGTGCGCGCGGACGCGGTCGCCGATGCCAAGCGCAAGGCCGAGATCTACGTTCAGGCGGCGGGCGTTGGCCTTGGCCGCCCGGTAACGATCTCCGAGCAGGGGGCGCCGATGCGCCCGATGATGCGGATGGCAGCCCCCAGTGCCGGGGCCGCCATGCCGGTCGCGCCGGGCGAGGAGCGGATCAGCATGACCGTCGCGATCAGCTACGAATTGATGCGCTAAAGGCCAAAATCGCTTGCCTTGACTTGGCCTTACCCGGCCCCTAGGTTCCGCCCGCTCTCATAAAGAGCTGACTTTGGAATGCGCCGACCGGTCCTTTTGAGGCCGGAGGTAACCGCCCGACAGCGCAATGCGCCCTCGGGCGTCAAATGCGTTTGAACGGGACGGCTGAAGTGTTCGACAATCTGTCGGAAAAGCTTGGTGGAATTCTCGACAAACTGACGCGGCGCGGCGCGCTGTCGGCAGCCGATGTCGATGCCGCCTTGCGCGAAGTGCGCCGTGCACTGCTGGAAGCCGACGTCGCGCTCGACGTCGCTCGCGAATTTATCGAACGCGTGAGAACGCGTGCGGTCGGCGTCGAAGTCATCAAGTCGGTCACGCCCGGCCAGATGGTCGTGAAGATCGTTCACGACGAACTCGTGCAGACGCTCGGCGCCACCGCCGATCCGATCGATCTCAACGCCGCAGCGCCAATCGCGATCATGATGGTCGGCCTGCAGGGTTCGGGCAAAACGACGACCAGCGCGAAGATCGCAAAGCGCCTCGCCGATCTCGGCAAGAAAAAAGTCATTATGGCTTCGCTCGATACACGCCGTCCGGCCGCGATGGAGCAGCTTGCCATCCTCGGCCAGCAAACAGAAATTCCGACACTGCCCGTCGTCGCGGGCCAGACGCCGCCGCAGATCGCGCGCCGCGCGCTCGAAGCCGGACGGCTTGGCGGCTACGACATCGTCATTCTCGACACCGCGGGCCGCACCACGCTCGACGAAGAGATGATGAACGAAGCTGCCGAAGTGAAGCGCGCTGCGGCCCCGCACGAAGTGCTGCTGGTCGCGGACGCGCTGACCGGACAGGACGCAGTCAATCTCGCGCGCTCGTTCAACGAACGCGTCGGCCTCACCGGTATCGTGCTCACCCGCGTCGATGGCGACGGACGCGGCGGCGCGGCACTCTCGATGCGCGCAGTCACCGGCAAGCCGATCAAGCTTCTCGGCACCGGCGAAAAGATGGATGCGCTCGAGACTTTCGATCCGGCGCGTATCGCCGGCCGCATTCTCGGCATGGGCGACATCGTCGCATTGGTCGAGAAAGCCGCCGCGAATATCGACGCGGAAAAGGCGCGCATCACCGCCGAGAAGATGCGCAAGGGCGTATTCGATCTCACCGATTTGCGCGAACAGCTGAAGCAGATGTCGGCGATGGGCGGCATGTCCGGGCTGATGGGCATGATGCCCGGCGTCGCCAAGATGAAGAACCAGATCGCCAATGCCGGTCTCGACGACAATGTGCTGAAGCGTCAGGTCGCGATCATCGACTCGATGACGCCGAAAGAGCGCAAGAACCCCGACATCCTGAAAGCGAGCCGCAAGAAGCGCATCGCGGCCGGTTCCGGCACCTCGCCCGAGCAGATCAACAAGCTTTTGAAAATGCACCGCGGCATGGCCGACATGATGAAGGCGATGGGCGGCGCAAAGCGCGGTCCGATGGCACAGATGGCCGCCGCAATGGGCTTTGGCGGCACGCCGTCGCCCGAGGAAATGCAGAAGATGGCCGAGAAGATGCAAGGCGGCGCGGGCGGAATGCCCGGCCTGCCTCAAGGCATGCCCGGATTGCCGCCGAATTTCCCCGGCGCACCGGGAGGATTACCGGGCTTGGGAGGCAAGATGCCGCTTCCCGGTCTCGGAGGATTTCCGGGGAAGAAGAAATAACCCCGACACGAGCAACCAGACTTCAAACGATCGCAAGAAAGGAAAACTAAAATGGGTGTTGTTATCCGCATGTCCCGCGCAGGGACCAAGAAGCGTCCGTTCTACCACATCGTCGTTGCCGACTCGCGCGCGCCGCGCGACGGACGCTTCATCGAGCGTCTCGGATATTTCAATCCGCTCCTGCCGAAGGACAAGAAAGAGCGCCTCGTGCTCGACTTTGAAAAGGTGAAGGCGTGGATGGCCAAGGGCGCGCTGCCGTCCGACCGCGTGTCCCGCTTCCTCGATGCCGAAGGCATCCTGAAGCGCGAGAAGCGCAACAACCCGGAAAAGGCGATCCCGCGCAAGGAACGCAAGGCCGCGGCGGAAGAAGCCGCAAAGGAAGCAAGTGCTGCTCCGAAGGCGCCTGCTGCTCCTGCCGCTCCCGCGGCGTAACGCGGCATGTCCGCGCGTCCGACAGACGGGCGCAATTCACGAGTCTGCGTGGCGCGCATCGGCGCCGCGCACGGGCTGAAGGGCGAAGTGCGCCTGTGGTCGTTCACGCAGGAGCCGCTCGCGGTCCGGCGCTATGGCGTGCTGGAGAGCGAAGACGGCAATCGGCGTTTCACGATCAAGGCGATGCGCGCGTCGAAAGATCATTTCGTCGCGCGATTTTCCGGCGTCGAAGATCGTGACGCCGCCGAAGCGCTGAACAACACGCAGCTCTACATTCCGCGCGACCGGCTGCCCGCCGCCGAAAGCGATGAATTCTATCATGCCGACCTGATCGGCCTCGATGTTCTCGACAGCGACGGCTCACAAATCGGAACCGTCCACGCGCTGCATAATTTCGGCGCGGGAGACATCATCGAGATCATGCGGGCCGGCAGCGAAAAATCCGTGATGATCGCGTTCAACGAAACGACTGTGCCGACAATCGACCTCGACGCACGACAGCTTGTCGTGGTGCTGCCCGCGGAAGTCGAAGCGCGCGAGGACGGCGAGCCTGCGTGATGCGGATATTCCGATGACCTGGCGGGCGAGCGTCCTCACGATCTTCCCGGAAATGTTTCCCGGCCCGCTCGGTGTCAGCCTCGCGGGTAAGGCACTTGCCGCAGGAACATGGTCGCTGGACATCGTCGACATTCGCGATCACGCGACCGACAAGCATCGCACCGTCGATGACACGCCTGCCGGTGGCGGTCCGGGCATGGTGATGAAGGCCGACGTGCTCGCGCGCGCAATCGATTCCGTCGCCGACCAGCGACCGCGTTTTTTCATGAGTCCGCGCGGCGTACCGCTTACTCAAGCCAAAGTGAGCGAACTTGCGCGCGGCGATGGCGCGCTGATCGTGTGCGGCCGTTTCGAGGGCGTGGACGAGCGGCTGATCGCCGCGCGAAATCTGCAGGAGATCTCGATCGGCGATTACGTCCTATCGGGCGGCGAGCTTGCCGCAGCCGTCATGCTCGATGCCTGCATCCGGCTCCTGCCCGGCGTCATGGGCAAGGAAGCCTCAGGCCTGGACGAGAGCTTTTCCGAGGGCCTGCTCGAATACCCCCAATTCACGCGACCCCAGATTTTCGAGGGTCAGACCATCCCGGACATCCTGACCGGCGGCGACCATTCAAAGGTCGCCAAATGGCGGCTGGAACAGGCCGAATCCCTCACCCGCCAGCGGCGGCCGGACCTTTGGACGGCCTATTCCGGCCAGCCCAAGAAATCCGGTCCCAATGGGTGACAAACCCGGCCATTTGCATTAGAAACCCGCCCGAAACCTGACAGACCCGATTGGGTACCGCAGCGCCACCGAAGGCGGGCTTGGCGCGCGAGACGAATGGAGATTTCGCCATGAACCTCATCCAGACACTCGAAAAAGAACAGATGGAGAGGCTCTCCGCCACCAAGGAGATTCCCGATTTCGAGCCGGGCGATACGCTGCTCGTCAACGTGAAGGTCGTGGAAGGCGAGCGCACCCGCGTGCAGGCCTATGAAGGCGTTTGCATCGGCCGCGCAGGCGCCGGCCTGAACGAGAATTTCACCGTCCGCAAGATTTCCTACGGCGAAGGCGTCGAGCGCGTGTTCCCGCTCTACTCGCCGATGGTCGATTCCATCAAGGTCGTGCGCCGCGGCAAGGTTCGCCGCGCGAAGCTATATTATCTGCGTAACCTGCGCGGCAAGTCGGCGCGCATCACCGAAGCGCAGAGCCGTCACGGCAGCGACGACGCAGCCGGCGAGACTGCGGCGAACGCAGCTCCGAAGACACCCAAGGCTCCGAGGGCGGCCCCGAAGGCCGCCGCACCGAAAAAGGCTGCGCCGAAAAAGGCCGCTGCCAAGTAATTCGGCGGGCTCACTCATCATTCAAAAAAGGCCGGGGCTTACCCCGGCCTTTTTTGTTGGCGCATCCCTGCGTTGCGAGCGTAGTTTTGAATTGATATATCCTGCTTATGACGGCGAACGAGACACCCTCACGCGCAACCGCGCCGCGCTGGATCGCCACTTGGTCGGCGCTGATTCCTGCGCGCATCGTGCTGCAGGACCATGTGCGCCTGCCGGGCCGGTTTTTCGGCCGGCTGACCGCATCCGCGCAGGCGCGACTTTGATGTGAACCTCCGCGCAAACGCGCGGGCCAAGGCCTCACATTCATTCCGCCCCGACAGGATTTTCACACTATGAAACCGCGCACGCTCTACGACAAAATCTGGGAAGACCATCTGGTTGATGAACAGCCGGACGGCACCTGCCTCATCTACATCGACCGGCACCTTGTGCACGAAGTCACCTCCCCGCAGGCCTTCGAGGGCCTGCGTAATTCCGGCCGCAAGGTTCACGCGCCGGAGAAGACGCTCGCCGTGGTCGATCACAACGTGCCGACCTCGGATCGCAATCTGCCCAATCCCGATCCGGAAAGCACCGAACAGATTGCCGTGATGGCGCAGAACGCCAAGGATTTCGGCGTCGAGTATTTCGACGAATTCGATAAGCGTCAGGGCATCGTCCACATCATCGGACCGGAGCAGGGCTTCACGCTGCCCGGCACAACCCTCGTGTGCGGCGACAGCCACACAGCGACTCATGGCGCATTTGGCGCGCTCGCCTATGGCATCGGCACGTCCGAGGTCGAGCATGTGCTTGCGACACAGACGCTGATCCAGAAAAAATCCAAGAACATGCGCGCGATCGTCGACGGCAAATTGCCGGCCGGCGTCACCGCGAAGGATATTATTCTGGCGATCATCGGCGAGATCGGCACTGCGGGCGGCACGGGCTTCGCGCTCGAATATGCCGGCGAAGCGATCCGCGCGCTCTCGATGGAAGGCCGCATGACCGTCTGCAACATGTCGGTCGAAGGCGGCGCGAAGGCTGGATTCATCGCGCCGGACGAAAAGGCATTCGCGTATCTGAAAGGCAAGCCGAAGGCCCCACAGGGCGAGGCGTGGGATCAGGCTATGCGTTATTGGGAAACACTCGTCTCCGACGAGGGCGCGCATTTCGACCGCGAGATCAGGCTCGACGCGGCCAAGCTGCCGCCAATCGTGTCGTGGGGCACAAGCCCGGAAGATGTCATCACGGTCACGGGCGCCGTTCCCGATCCCGACAGGATCGAGGACGAGGGCAAGCGCGAGTCAAAGCGGCGCGCGCTTCAATATATGGGCCTCACAGCCGGCACGAAGATTACCGACATCAAGCTCGACCGCATCTTTATCGGCTCCTGCACCAACGGGCGCATCGAGGATCTGCGTGATGTGGCGCGCATCGTCGAAGGCAAGAGCGTGAACGCAAACCTAAGCGCGATGATCGTTCCGGGTTCGGGTCTTGTGAAGGAGCAGGCGGAAGCCGAAGGCCTCGACAAGATTTTCATCAAGGCGGGATTCGACTGGCGCGAGCCGGGCTGCTCGATGTGCCTTGCGATGAACCCGGACAAGCTAAAGCCGGAAGAACGCTGCGCGTCCACGTCAAACAGAAACTTCGAAGGCCGTCAGGGTTACAAGGGCCGCACGCATCTGGTGTCGCCCGCGATGGCGGCGGCAGCGGCGATCGCCGGACACTTCGTCGACGTGCGTGAGTGGAAATAGCGCACGCATTTTCGCAAACCAAAAGCAAAAGGCCCGCACGCTTGCGGGCCTTTTTTATTCTCTCGGCAGCAGTCCGATCACCACCAGGCGCGATGTCCGTATCCGCGATGGCCGAAACCGTAGAAGAACGGCGCGGGGCGATAGTAATACGCCGGGCGATAATAATGGGGCCGGTAATAGGGCTGCGGGTAATAGCCGTAACTGTAATACGGCCGGTAAACCGGACGGTATCCCCAATGGCGGTGATGCCGATGGTAGCGCCGGTAATGACGATGCCGCGCGCTGAGATTGGTCTGCTCGACGGCCTCTACGGCCGTCGCAGTATTCGCTTTCGGCGCGGCGGATGCCGGCGCCGTGAATGACACCACCGCGAGCGCGGCAGCCGTCAACATTCCGAGTACGATCTTCGACACATGAACCTCCCGATCCATCTTAGCCGCCACCTTTATGCAGAACGCGATCCGGCGGCGTTGGTTTCAAACTTGAGCTACGTTGCGTGAACGCGGCATGAACCGTTAACGTGAACCGTCATCCGGGAACCCAGCGGCAGCGCATTTGCGGCGTAATCACAGTGCCGCTCGGCCGGTATTCGGTGCGGTACCCATCGACACATTGCCGCACGGCGTTCGGACCCGGATACGAATAATAGCCGGGCCGCGGATAATCGTAAGCGGGCGGCTGGCGGTAAATGCGAAGGCGCGGCCGTTTGCGTTGCGCCGAAAACTCAGCCGCCTGCGCCGCGCGCAGCCCATCCGGTTGTGCCGCCAGCGCAGAACTTCCAACGGACACGACACAGAACGCCAAGGCTATCGCCAGAAATTTCATACCGCACTCCTTGGGGCGTAACGCTCCCCCATCGCTTTGCCTCCGTCAACCGTGGCCGGAGCGGTCACAACGTCATATGCTTAAAGCCATGACGAACGCAGATCACGGCAAACGCGAGGCGGCGGCGCGCGACGAGCTGAAAAAGCTCGGCGACCGCGAGACAATCTTCACCGGCACGATCGGGGCGACGGTGGATCGCGCCAAAACGCATTTCTCGGGAAGCGATGACGCTACCGACGACCGCATCGAAATCTGGGGCAAGCGCATCGGCCGTACGCTCAGCCTGATCGGTGTATTCGCGCTCGGGCTTTATCTCTACGCGACCTATTTCAAATGAGCGAAAATCTTCTCTCCGACCCGCTCGCATGGGATGGCGTGAAAGCCCCGTCGCTCGCCGACATGGAAACCTTCGCGCGCGCGGCATTTCAAAATCTGCCGCAGACGTTCCGCGAGCTGTGCGAGGACGTCGTCATCCGCGTCGACGATTTTGCAACCGACGATGTGCTGAAGGATCTCGGCATTGAAAGCGAATTCGACCTGCTTGGATTGTTTCAGGGCGTCGGTTTGCCATTCCAGTCGGAATCCGCGCCCTCGCAATTTCCAAACATGGTGTGGCTCTATCGCCGTCCGATTCTCGATTACTGGGCCGAGCATGACGAGACGCTGGGCGCGATCATCACGCATGTCCTCGTGCACGAGATCGGCCATCATTTCGGATTGTCGGACGACGACATGGAAGCCATCGAAGAAGCGACGACGTAGCTTCCAATGCGGCGCGACTTCTGTGACAACGAATTCCTGCAAACTCATTTCACGCTGGATAACTCATGCGCCAAAAACTTTATCTCACGCTGGACGACGTGCTCGCAATGACAGCGGCCTGCAAGGCCGAGGCGATCAGGAACAAATGGGAGGTCAGCATCGCCATCGTCGACGATGCAGGCATCTTGTTCGCTTTCGAGCGGATGGATGGGGCGGCGGTAGGCACGGCCGCATTTGCACTCGCCAAGGCCGAAACCGCCGCGTCGACAAAGCGTTCGACACTCGTAATGGAGCAGCGAGTCAGGGAAAGCCCGGGTTTCGCGACCCTGCCCGGCACGCATGTGCAGGGCGGCCTGCCCATCCTCCACGATGGGTTTTGCCTCGGCGGAATTGGCATCTCCGGCGTGAAATCGGAGTTTGACGAACAGATCGCGCAGGCCGGCATCGACGCGCTGACGTCCCGGTCCTGACCGTTCCGCGATGCCGCATTCAGAAAAAATCGTCATCTGCGGCGCGGGGATCGCCGGGATTTCGGCGGCGAATTATCTCGCCGCGCATGGCTTCACCGACATAACCATCGTCGAGCCGGGCATTCCCCTTACCGTCACGTCCGATAAATCCACCGAGGCCTATCGCAACTGGTGGCCGGGGCCGGACTGGCAGATGACAGCGTTCATCAGCCGCAGCCTCGACCTGATCGAAGGCATCGCGCGCGAAACAGACAACCGCATCAATCTCAACCGGCGCGGCTATGTGTTTGCGACCGCCGATCCCGGCAAGATCGAATTCCTGCAAACGATGTCGCAGCTTGCCGAGCAGCGCGGCGGTGGTGCAGTGCGCCTCCACGACACGGCGGGAAGCATTTACACACCATCGCCGGAGCGCGGTTTCGACACACCGCTGACCGGCGCGGACATCGTTACCGACCGCGATATGATCCGAAAACATTTTCCCTATCTCGCGAATGAAACGATCGTGCTTGCGCATGTGCGCCGCGCTGGTTGGCTAAGCGCGCAGCAGCTCGGCGCGGTTCTGCTCGAACGGGTTCGCGAACGCGGCGTGAAATTCGTTCGTGGAAGCGTCGTCGACATCGAGACGGGTGCGCGCGTAAAATCCGTCACGGTAAAGAGTGATGGTGCGCGCCATTCGCTCGGCGCAGACCATGTCGTTCTCGCCGCCGGTCCGATGCAAAAGAAACTGGCGACGCTCGCAGGCATCGACCTGCCGATCACCGCCGAGCGTCATCACAAAGTGAGCTTCGCCGACACGGCCAACGCTGTGCCGCGTGAAGCGCCGATGATGATCTGGCTCGACGAGCAAAAACTTCCCTGGAGCGACGACGAACGCGCGGCGCTCGCTGACGATCCCGAGGCGCGCTGGCTGCTCGATCCCTTTCCGGCGGGTGTGCATGGTCGACCGGATGGCGCGCACGCAACCATCGTGCTGTTCAATCATCATGGCGAAGCGGTCGAGCCGGAATTTCCGCTGCCCGAACCACCGCCGCATTATGCCGAGATTGCGCTGCGCGGAATGTCCACGATGGTGCCGGCGCTGCGCGGTTATCAGGGCAAGCCGTCGCGCCCCTATATCGACGGCGGCTATTATGTCCGCACCCGTGAGAACCGGCCGCTGATCGGACCGGCCGGGAGCGAGGGCCTTTACGTCTCCTGCGCGTTCGGCGGCTTTGGCATCATGGCGTCCTGTGCCAGCGGCGAACTGATCGCGCAGCACATCGCGGGTGGCGCATTGCCCGATTATGCCCCGGCGTTTCTGCCATCCCGCTATGACGACCCGGAATATCGCGCGTTGCTCACGCGCTGGGGCGACGGCGGCCAGCTTTGACGCCTTGACCTCCCCGCCGTGTCCGGCCATTTAAACGGCCAGAGGAAAGCCCCATGGAAAAATTCGACCATCTCGAAGGCGTCGCCGCCCCGCTGAAGCAGGTCAATATCGACACCGACGCGATCATCCCGAAGCAATACCTCAAGACCATCAAGCGCACCGGACTAGGCAAAGGCCTGTTCTCGGAAAAGCGCTATCTGGATGACGGCAGCGAGAACCCGGATTTCGTGCTGAACAAGCCGGCGTATCGCAAGGCCAAGATTCTTGTCGCGGGCGATAATTTCGGCTGTGGCTCCTCGCGCGAACACGCGCCGTGGGCGCTGATGGATTTCGGCATCCGTTGCGTGATCTCGACCTCGTTCGGCGATATTTTTTACAACAACTGTTTCAAGAACGGCATGTTGCCGATCCGCGTCTCGCCGGAAGATCTCGAAAAGCTGTTCGACGACGCCGATCGCGGCGCGAACGCGACGCTGTCGGTCGATCTGGAGAAGCAGGAAATTCACGGGCCGGACGGCGGCACGGTGAAATTCGAAATCGATCCGTTCCGCAAGCATTGCCTGCTCAACGGCCTCGACGATATCGGGCTGACGATGGTGAAGAAGACCAAGATTGACAGCTTCGAGAGCAAGGCGAAGACCGAGCGGCCCTGGCTCTAATTTCTATTTCCGGGCTGCAATTCCATCCGCGACGGCGACCGTCTTGCGCGCAATGTCCGCGTGCAGGCGCTCGACCATACGGCCGTCGAGCGACACGACGCCCTTATCCTTGTTCTCTGGCAGATCGAATGCACCGATGATCTTGCGCGCCTGCGCGACTTCGTCGGCGGTCGGCGCGAACGCCGTGTTGCACGGCTCGATCTGGTTCGGGTGAATGAGCGTCTTGCCGTCGAAGCCAAGATCGCGCCCTTCCTCGCATTCGCGCACGAAACCATCCGCGTTCTGAATGTCGTTATAGACGCCGTCAAGAATAATGAGGCCATTCAGCCGCGCCGCGAGAATGCAGGTGGTCAGCCACGGAACCATTGGCATGCGGCCCGGCACAAAACGCGCACCGGTTTCCTTGGCCAGATCGTTCGTTCCCATCACGAGACCAGTGAAGCGCGTTTCGGAATCGCGCGCCGCATGCGCGATGTCGCGGATGTTGAAGATCGCCGCCGGCGTTTCGATCATCGCCCAGACGCGCGTCTTGTGATCGGTCGACATGTTCATCAGCCGCTCGCCGATCAGTTCGAGCTGCGCCGGATTGGAAATCTTCGGCACCAGAATCACATCGGGTGCGGCATGGGCGGCGGCAGTGAGATCGTCCACATGCCATTCGGTGTCGATGCCGTTCACGCGCATGATGACTTCGCGTGCACCGAAGCCGCCTTTCTTCACAGCCTCGGCCACCTGATCGCGCGCAGCGGCTTTCGCGTCAGGCGCGACCGAATCCTCAAGATCCAGGATCACGGCGTCGGCTGGAAGCGTGCGCGCCTTTTCCAGTGCGCGGGCGTTCGAGCCCGGCATGTAGAGGACGCTTCGGCGCGGTCGTATCGTCATGATTGTCGCTCCCTCGCCAACCCTAGCGAGGCGCGGTTCGCCATGCCAGCGTAAGCCATGCTCGACGATGGTCGAATGACGCCTGAGAATAGCTGGCTTGCGGGCGTGGATGGCTGCCGCGACGGATGGCTTGTCGTGTTCGTGCGCCCCAGCGGAAATGATACCCGCATTCAGGTCTTCACGCGCTTTGCCGATATCGCCAACGCGCTGGAACGCCCTGCAATCATCGCCGTGGACATGCCGATCGGGTTGCCCGACCGCTCTCCGCTAAAAGGCCGTGCCGCCGAGCAGGAAGCACGCGCCCGCTTGGGCGACCGGCGGTCGAGCGTCTTTCGCATTCCATCGCGGGCGGCGGTCGAAGCGAGTGTCGCCGCAGAACCTGCTGATCCGCGCGAGCGCTTCTTTCATGCCTGCGCCATCGCCCGCGAAACATCGGACGACGGCAAAGGCTTTTCCAAGCAGAGCTTTTACATTCTGCACAAGGTTGCAGAACTGGACACGCATTTGCGCACGAACTCTGCGGATGTAGCGCGCGTGCACGAGGTCCATCCCGAACTTGCCTTCTGGCGGCTGAACGGCGAACACCCGCTCGGCCTGCCAAAGAAAATTAAGGGACGCTGCCACCCGCTAGGCCTCGAATTGCGCCGGGACATCCTGATCCGCGCGGGCATGCCGCACGGGCTTGCTCACGCGGCGACACCGCGCGGCGCGGCGGAGGACGACCTGCTCGATGCAATCGCCTGCGCGGCCATCGCGCGGCGTATCCATGCGGGTCTTGCAACGCCGTTTCCCGCTTCCCCGCCCCGCGACCGTTACGGATTGCCGATGGCGATCTGGGCATGATTAAGTGCGGCCATGCCTGAGCCAAGAAGCATCGTTCCCCCAGAATTTCCCGCGCGCCTGATCGAAGGCTATGAGGCCTTTGTCAGCGGCCGCCTGACCGAGGAGCAGCAGCGTTTCCGCGACCTCGCCGAAGGCGGGCAATCACCGAAGATCATGCTGATTGGCTGCTGCGATTCCCGCGTCTCGCCCGAGGTCATCTTCGATGCGCGGCCGGGTGAGATGTTCGTCGTGCGCAATGTCGCCAATCTCGTGCCGCCCTATACGCCGGACGGCGCGCAGCGCGCCGTATCAGCGGCACTGGAATTCGCGGTGCAGGCATTGCGCGTGCAGCACATCGTCGTGCTTGGGCACGCGCAATGCGGCGGCATTCGCGCCTTCGCGGAGGACAACGAGCCGCTCTCGCCGGGCGATTTCATCGGAAGCTGGATGAAGCTGCTCGCGCCCGCTGCCGCCGATGTCGGCGCGCGCGGAAAATTGTCGAATACCGAATATCTCGAACGGCTGGAAAAGGCTTCGGTCCTGCACACGATCGAAAACCTGAAATCCTTTCCGTGCGTCAAGATTTTGCACGACCGCGGCAAGCTGCAATTGCACGGCGCGTATTTCGGCGTCGCAACCGGCGCGCTGTCGATTTACGACTGGGACAAGAAGGAATACCGCCCGGTCGCTGCGAAGGCACATGCGGAAATTTTCGCGCAGCCGCGATTCTAGCGCCAAACAAAAAGGCCGGAACAAGTCCGGCCTTTTTCATTCCGATAGCTGCGTAAATTAAGCCGCTTTCTTCTTTGCCTGAACGAGCTTGCGGTTGATCAGGCTTTCCGCGATCTGGATCGCGTTCAGCGCCGCGCCCTTGCGCAGATTGTCCGACACGCACCACAGCACGAGGCCATTGTCGACCGTCGCATCCTCACGGATGCGGCTGATATAGGTCGCGTCCTCGCCCGCGGATTCATGCGGCGTCGCGTAGCCGCCGTCCTCGCGCTTGTCGATGACCAGCACGCCAGGCGCATTGCGCAGCACTTCACGCGCCTCATCGGCGGTGATCGGATTCTCGAATTCGATGTTCACCGCTTCGGAATGGCCGATGAACACCGGCACCCGAACACAGGTCGCGGTGAGCTTGATCTTCGGGTCGAGAATCTTCTTGGTCTCGGCCATCATCTTCCACTCTTCCTTCGTGTAACCGTCCTCCATGAACACATCGATGTGCGGGATGACGTTGAAGGCAATGCGCTTGGTGAACTTCTTGGTCTGCGGATCCTGCAGCGAGTAGAGCGCCTTGGTCTGGCGATCGAGCTCGTCCATGCCGTCCTTGCCCGCGCCCGACACCGATTGATAGGTCGAGACGACAACGCGCTTGATCTTGGCCTTGTCGTGCAAAGGCTTCAGCGCGACGACAAGTTGCGCGGTCGAGCAGTTCGGGTTGGCGATGATGTTCTTCTTGCGGAAGCCTTCGACCGCACTCGCGTTTACTTCCGGCACCACAAGAGGCACGTCCGGGTCCATGCGCCAAACCGACGAATTGTCGATCACGATAGCGCCCTGCGCGCCGATCTTCGGCGACCATTCCTTCGACACGGCACCGCCTGCCGACATCAGGCAGATGTCGACATCGGAAAAGTCATATTGCTCCAGCGCCTTGCACTTGAGAATCTTGTCTCCGTAGGAGACCTCGACGCCCATGCTTTTGCGCGAGGCAAGCGCGATCACTTCGTCGGCGGGGAACCGCCGCTCGGCGAGGATATTGAGCATTTCCCGGCCCACGTTGCCGGTAGCGCCCACGACCGCGACTTTGTAACCCATCGTTCACTCTCCGCTCGAAAATACCCCGGTACCTAGTGGCGCGGAAACCGGAGAGGAAGCGCTTCTAGGCGAGAAAAGGCCTCAGTTCAACGCTTGGCCGCAAAGGCCAAGCCGACAGAGGCTTTTCGCTTGCCGCCACCTGAGCAGGATGCCGGATCAGCCGTAAATGCGGCCTCAATCGCCCCCATCCGGGTGCAGGGGCCGGCGCGGCATGCGTTTGGGATCAGGCCCTCGGTTCCCCTGCCCCCGGCGCTCGTGGCGATCCGCCCGCTGCACGAACCCCTGATCGATACGGCGTCCCTGAAAACTACCATCGCGTCCGGTTACGAGGCGCTACGCGCCGACGCCACCGACCTTGCGGCTTCGATCGCCGCGTGGCTAAGCGACTTCTCGATCTATTTCGCCGGGCTCCTGAAAAATGCCCACGCGGCACACGGCATGAAGCCGGTGGATGTCGCGAACGCCGCCTCGCTTGTGCCCGGCCAGATGCGGCAGACGCTCATTCGCTTCTTTGCCTATGCCGGCGGGATCGGCGCGCTTTCATTTGCCGCCGCTCAGGTGTTCCAGCCGCCGAAGGTCGAGGCGTCCGTCGAAGCCGTATCGCGCCCGGACTGGCTCAGCATCGCCAAACCGCATGAAGCATTTTTTCTTTCGCTGCCCGACATCGGCGAAGACAGCCATTACGCGATCTTGCGGCATTCGGACGGCGGCGGCCGCAAGGACGTAATGACCTTCGGCGAAGCGGGCCGCTCGATGCGTTACGCGATGGTCGAGATTTACCGGCCCGGACGCGAACTCGATCAGGTCGCGAGTGTGCCATCAGAAATCGCAGCCCGCGCGCGCGAACTTGGTCCCGCAGGCGAAGTGCGCTCGACCCTGCCGCTCGAAACGAAATTCGGCCCGGTTGCCACTGTCGAATTCACGGTAGGACGTTTTGGTATCGGCCATTGCATCGGGTTCGTGCGCAACGACGCGGACCCGCGTGTGCAGATCTCCGGCATGTCCTGCGACATGAACGCCATCGTCGCGCGAAAATCGATCTCCTGCATGCTCGACCGGCTGACGCTGATGTCAGCCGGCAGCGACCCGGACATCGCCAAATATTTCGCCCAGGCCGAAATCAAGCGCAATTTCTGCGGCCAGCGCGACCCGTTGCTCTATGCGACGCCCAAGCGCGATTACCCGGCCAATCCGGCCCCTGCCGTCGGTTTGCGCCGCCAAATGTCCTTGCGCTAGGGCGCGCGGCGCTTCGGCCACACCCCAATTCCATCGTGATTCCTGAGGCTTGCCGCCCTGTTCATGGAACAGAAGGCGGGCTAGATTGGTTGTGAATTCGAACAACGGGAAGATCGATCGATGCGTTGCATTGCACTTCTGGCGGCGGGGTTTGTTGTCGCTGCCACGGGGCTCGTCTCCGAAACGGCGCAGGCCCAGTCCGGCCAGCGCTATTACAATCGCAACTCCACGGTCATCACCGAGCAGGATGAAACCGGACGCCGCCGCACGCGCATCGTGGTCAACAAGCGCTCCTATCTCGATGGCGGCACGGAAATCCTGCCGGGCGAACGGCATTACAGCGATTACGCCCGCCCGCCCTATTACAGTCCCTACAGCGTGCTCGGATCGCGTGACGATCTCAGCAACACGGCGTTGCCGGATTCGATGGACAAGAACCGGCTCGGACCGCGCATCAATTACTGATCCTTTCCGTTTCGACATAAAAAACGCGCCGCTGAATGCGGCGCGTTTTTTATTTGCCCTGCTGACGGAAATTATCCCGCGAGCGTTTCCATCTCTGCGATGATCGCGTCACCCATCTGCGTCGTGCCGACGGTCTTGTCGCCCTTGCCCGCGATGTCGGCGGTGCGGATGCCCTTGTCGAGCGTGGCGGCAATCGCCTTCTCGATCATGTCGGCTTCCTTGATCATTCCGAACGAGTAACGAAGCGCCATCGCAAACGACGCGATCATCGCGATTGGATTTGCGAGGCCCTTGCCCGCGATGTCGGGGGCCGAGCCATGCACCGGCTCGTACAGCGACTTGCGGGTTTTCGTTTTCGGATTGACTTCGCCAAGCGAAGCCGACGCTAGCATGCCGAGCGATCCGGTCAGCATTGCGGCCACGTCCGACAGCATATCGCCGAACAGGTTATCGGTGACGATCACGTCGAACTGCTTGGGGTTACGAACAAGCTGCATGCCGCCAGCGTCGGCGAGCATGTGCTCGAGTTGCACATCCTTGTATTCGCGCTTGTGCAAATCGGTAACGACCTCATTCCAGAGAACGCCCGACTTCATGACGTTGCGCTTTTCCATCGACGTCACCTTGTTGCGGCGCTTGCGCGCAAGCTCGAACGCAACGCGGGAAATCCGCTCGATCTCGTACGTGTCGTACACTTGCGTATCGACCGCGCGCTTCTGGCCGTTGCCGAGGTCCGTGATCGTCTTCGGCTCCCCGAAATAAACGCCGCCGGTCAGTTCGCGCAGGATCATGATGTCGAGACCCTCGACCAGTTCGCGCTTGAGCGACGAGGCATCGGCGAGAGCGGGATATGTCACTGCGGGGCGCAGGTTGGCGTAAAGCTGCAATTCCTTGCGAAGCCGCAGCAGGCCCGCCTCCGGGCGCACCTCATACGGCACGCCATCCCATTTCGGGCCACCGACCGAGCCGAAAATGACGGCGTCCGCGGACGCCGCTTTTTCCATCGTCGCGTCGGTAATCGACACTTTATGCGCGTCGTAGCAGGAGCCGCCGACCAGCCCTTCCTCGGTTTCGAACGAGCCCATCTTGTGCGCGTTCATCCACGCGATGAGCTTTTTCACTTCGGCCATGACTTCCGGGCCGATCCCGTCGCCGGGCAGGAGAAGGAGCTTGTGCGACGCCATAACAGACCACCTTGTTGCGGATGAAAACGCCGGGATTTGCTATCGGCCAGCGCGGAACTTGGCAAGCGCCCGGCGGGTTGCAACACCGGCCGAGGCCGATATTGTCCGCGCGCAAATCACCGGAGCGAAAAAATGAAAAAGACTGCCCTCGCCGCCATTATCGTTCTTATCTCGGCCCCCGCTTTCGCGGGCGACCCGACCGGGTCATGGCTGACCAAAGGCGGCGAGTCGAAGGTGGCGATGGGAAAATGCGGAGCGGCCTTATGCGGCACGATCACCGCGCTCAAATCGCCGGCCGGCGCTGATGGGAAACCGAAGGTGGATTCGAATAATCCCGATGCGAGCAAGCGCACGTCCGATTGTCGGCACACCGATCGTGCTGAACATGGTGCCGAGCGGCACGCCGGATAAATGGAACGGGCAGGTCTACAATCCCGAAGACGGCAAGACCTATTCCGGTTCGATCACGCTCAAGAGCGCGAACGAACTCGACCTGCAGGGCTGCGTCGGCGGCGGATTGTTCTGCAAGACGCAGACCTGGGCACGGACGAACTGAGATCGTTCTGCCTTCATTAAAATCGTAAAAAGAGAGGCGGCGGAACGGGGATCTGTTCCGCCGCCTCGTGACGCAGCCGTTAGCTCGGCAGCATCACAGTGTCGATGACGTGGATCACGCCATTCGACTGCTTCACGTCGGCGATCGTCACGGTTGCGACGTCACCCTTTTCGTCGGTCAGCGTGATCTTGCTGCCCTTGAGCTTGGCCTTCAGGATGCAGCCGCCAACGGTCTTGACGTCATGCTCGCCCTTGTCGTCCTTGATCATCTTGCCGATCGCCGAGGACATCGCGTCCGCCGCGACGACATGGCAAGTCAGGATCTTTGTGAGCTTGTCTTTGTTTTGCGGCTTCAGCAGCGTGTCGACCGTACCGGCCGGCAGCTTCTTGAACGCCGCATTGGTCGGCGCGAAGACGGTGTACGGGCCTTTGCCCGAAAGCGTGTCGACAAGGCCCGCAGCCTTCACTGCGGCGACGAGCGTGGTGTGATCCTTCGAGTTCACCGCGTTCTGGACGATGTTCTTCTCAGGATACATGGCGGCGCCGCCGACCATCGGGTTGGCAGCAAGAGCCGGAATCGCGAACGCAAACGAAGCGAGCGCGGCGCCGGCAAGCAGGGTGGCGCGTGTGGACATTGGGTGTCCTCTCTGTTCGAGACAAAATCCGTCCGCCTCGCGGCCGGACGGGACGCGACTATTCAGGTCATTCGATGCGCTTCACGCGCATGCCTGTTTTTCGTCGTCACAGGGGGTACGGGCCGAAAAGGGAATCAGTTCACAAATCAGCTAAGTCTCACAGACTCGTGAGGCTTTCGGTTCCATTCAGAGAAATGATTTGCTCGCGCCGTGCCGAGGTTTGCGCCGCTAGATCGAAAGTCCGCTCGCGTCTCTCGTAATAGGTGATAAAAGGCCGCTGCCGGATGCGAGTTCATTAAAATTGGTGCGCCATGAATAAAGCCAATCCCGGCAATTTCTTCGAAGATTTCCAGCTCGGCCAGACGATCCGGCACGCAACGCCGCGCACCGTCACGGTCGGCGACGTCGCGCTCTATAATGGATTATTCGGTGCGCGTTTCGCCGTGCAGTCATCCGATGCGTTCGCGCAAGGCATTGGCTATCCCAAAAGCCCGATCGACGATCTGCTGATCTTCCACATGGTGTTCGGCAAGACCGTGCCGGATATTTCGCTGAACGCCGTCGCTAATCTCGGTTACGCGAATTGCCGTTTTCTCAAACCCGTCTATCCCGGCGACACCCTAAACACCGTTTCCGAAGTCATCGGCCTGAAGGAAAATTCCAGCCGCAAGACCGGCATCGTGTTCGTGCGTTCGACCGGCACCGACCAGAACGGGGAGCGCGTCCTCGAATATGTGCGCTGGGTAATGGTGAAGAAGCGCGACGAGAACGCGAAGGCGCCTGCCGATCATGTCCCGCGTTTGCCGACATCGGTTGAAATCAATGTGCTCGGCGATGCCTGCCCGCCGATCAAAGCTGCATCTTACGATTTCACGCTTGCCGGAAGCGCGCTTCGCTACGGTCAC
Organism: Pseudorhodoplanes sinuspersici; assembly: GCA_945862935.1. Lineage (GTDB taxonomy): Bacteria > Pseudomonadota > Alphaproteobacteria > Rhizobiales > Xanthobacteraceae > Pseudorhodoplanes > Pseudorhodoplanes sinuspersici_A. The sequence goes on from CAMBBO010000006.1 coordinate 20,834, forward strand.
TATGACGTCGGCGAAAAGATCGACCATGTCGACGGCATCACGGTGGAAGAAGCCGAACACATGACCGCGACGCGGCTTTACCAGAACACAGCGCGCATCCATTTCAACCAGCACACCGAGGGCACGGGGCGTTTCGGCCGCCGCCTGATTTACGGCGGGCACGTCATTTCGCTCGCGCGCTCGTTGTCGTTCAACGGACTTGCGAACGCATTCCATATCGCCGCGATCAATGGCGGACGGCACGTCGCGCCTTTGTTCGCGGGCAATACCGTCTATGCGTGGTCGGAAGTTCTCGCCAAGGCGCAGCTTCCCGGACGCGACGACGTCGGGGCGTTACGCTTGCGAACGGTCGCAACCAAGGATCACGCCTGCGCGGACTATCCCTACAAGGTCGGCGAAGCTGACGATCCTGCCGTGATCCTCGATCTCGATTACTGGGTGCTGATGCCGCGCTAGCCGGTTTGGTTCTTCACTGCGAAATGTATTTTACGCCGTAGGGCTGCGTCTGGGGATTTCGCGGCTGCGATGGCTTGACGGTCGATTGCACGGTGTAGCCCGGTCCGACATTGCCCTGCATGTTGCCGTAAGCCGTTCCGATCTTCGGGCTGGTCTGCACCACCGGCCCGCGTGTTTGCTGCGGATTGGCTTGAGGCCTTGCTGGCTGCGCGCCCTGGCAATTGATCCGCCCTCCGACCATCGCGCAGCGCTCGGTATAGCTTGTTCTCGCGTCCTGAGCGGCTTTGAGATTTTGCTGCTTTTGCCAGGCTATTTCTTTTTGCATTTGCGCTTGTTCTTGCGGCGTTAGCTTTCGGCCTTGCGCGAGTGCGTGTGACGGCGCTGAAGTAGCGGCCATAACAAGTGCCAAAAGTCCAATTTGAAAATTCATGATTCCCCGCTGATCCGGACGATTTTCAATTCGTTCAATCGAAAGCGCGCCAGTTCACATGCGCTCGCCGAATTGGTAGCTTTACGCGAGCATCTGAACACACCGGCCAAACAAAGTCTCACGGAATAGCATGCCCCGCCTTCCCTCCGATGCCGTGCTGATGATCGTCGACGTGCAGCGTGCCGCCGACGATCCGAAATGGGGGCCGCGCAACAATCCCGATGCGGAGACAAAGATCGCGGGTCTGCTCGCGGCGTGGCGCGCGGCGCAGATGCCTGTCATTCACATCCGTCACGATTCGGTCGAGCCCGGTTCGCCTTACACGCCGGACACCCCCGGCCATCCGTTCAAGCCTGAATCGATGCCGTTGCCCGGCGAAACCGTGATCGGCAAGAATGCCAATTCGGCGTTCATCGGCACCGATCTGGAAGAGCGGCTTAACGATATGGGGGTGACCACGCTTGCAATTTGCGGCGTGTCGACGCCGCATTGCGTGCAATCCACCGTCCGCCACGCGGGCAATCTCGGATACCGCGTATTGGTCGCAAGCGACGCATGCTGGTGCGTCGACGTTCGCGATCTCACCGGCAAGGTGTGGCCCGCCGAGGACGTGCACCAATTGTCGATGGCCGTCTTGCACGGTGAATTTGCGCAAGTGACGGCGAGCGGCGTTCTGATCGCTGAAACGAAGCGGCCGAAGCCGTCGAGCTGGAAAGCTTCGACGCCGTAACCGTCACACGCTAATACGCAAATGATCCACGAGCTGCCGCGCGAAAGGCGGCAGGTCGTCGCTATCGCGCACGCAGATCGTCAGATCACGCGGCGCCCATGCATCGGTCAAATCCACAATCGTGATCGCGGACGAGCGCGCAATGCGCTTTGCCGTCGTCTGCGGCACGATACCGACGCCGACATTGCATTCCACGAGACGGCACACCGCGTCGAAACTGCGAAGCTGCACGCGCAGCCGCAATGGCTTGCCAAGACGTGTTGCCTTGCTTTCAAGGAACCGCTGTAGCGCGCTCGCGCGATCAAGCCCGACAATGTCGTAATCGAGCACTTCGGCAAAAGCGATCTTCTCGCGCTTCGCCAGCGCATGATCGCGCGCGACCACGAGCACGAAACGGTCGCTGCGGAACGGAAACGATTGCAGACCACCGGCATCCACGGTGCCTGCGACGATGCCGATGTCGGCGACGCCTTCGGCGATCAGGCCGACGATCTCGTCGGACAGCCGCTCCTCGAGGTCCACGCTCACATCCGGATATTGCGCGAGGAACGAGGTCAGCGCCTCGGGGAGAAACTCGGTCAGCGCGTTGGTGTTCGACAGGATGCGGACCTGGCCCGCGAGACCCCGTCCGTAAGGCCCCAGATCCTCCCGCAGCTTTTCGGCCTGGGTCAGGATCGTGCGGGCATGCTGCAGCATGGTGCGGCCGGCCTGGGTCGTGACCACCCCGCCCCGGCTGCGGATCAACAACGGCGTTCCGAGCGCGTCCTCCATCTTGCGGATGCGCGTCGAAGCCGCCGCCAGCGCCAGATTCGCCCGCTCCGCCCCATGCGTGATGGAGCCAGCCTCAACGACATGGCGAAACAGGGCGAGGTCGGCGAAATCAAAATACATAATACCAGTCTTCTTCTTTGACGAAGGCAGACTACACCAGAAACGCATGTCTATTGGACAAATGGCGGTTTCTGCTTCGCCAATGGCGAAGTAAGATGAATTCTAGACTTTGCGAGCCGCCGCCTGTCAAGGCAGCCGGGCCGCCTCTGGAGACCCCGATGCCCAAAGGACCAGCCGACATCGCGGCCTCGCGGCCGCTATCGCCGCACCTGACAATCTACCGGCCGATGCTGACGATGATGATGTCGATCGTGCATCGCATCACCGGAAGCGCGCTCTATTTCGGATTGCTGCTAGTCGCGTGGTGGCTGATCGCAACCGCCGCCGGTCCCGCCGCTTACGGGAAATTCCAGGGCTTCATCGACAGCATCATCGGCCGCCTGTTCTTGCTCGGTTATATCTGGGCCTTGATCCACCACGGGCTTGGCGGCGTCCGCCATCTCATCTGGGACACCGGACGCGGCTTCGGTCCGAACGAGCGCGAGTGGCTGACCGCAGCGACACTCGTCGGCTCGATTGGCATCACGCTTCTCCTCGCCATCGCTGCATTGACGTTCGGAGGCACGCGATGAAATACGAAACGCCGCTCGCACGCGTGCGCCATCACGGCGCGGCGCATTCTGGCACCCAGCATTTCTGGCGCCAGCGCCTTACTTCGGTTGCGCTTCTGCCGCTTACCGTCGGCGCAATCGTCGTGATGTTCATGCTGCTCCGTGGCAATCAGGCCACCGCCGCGCAGACGCTCGGATCGCCGGTCGTTGCGCTGACCATGCTGCTGTTTGTCCTCACCAGCGCTTATCACGCCTGGCTCGGCATGCAGGTGATCGTGGAAGATTACGTGCATAACGAACTCGGCAAGATCGGACTGCTGATGGCCAACACTTTCTTCTGCATTCTGGTTTCGATCGCGTCCGCTTACGCGATCCTGCAGATTTCTTTCGGAGTCTAGGCGATGGCGCAGGCAACGAATGGCAAGGCGCCGGCCGCGAACGGACGCGCTTACCCCATCGAGGATCACACTTACGACGTGCTCGTGGTCGGCGCAGGCGGCGCAGGATTACGCGCCGTTGTCGGCTGCTCGGAAGCTGGACTTCGCACGGCGTGCATCACCAAGGTTTTTCCGACGCGCTCGCATACGGTCGCGGCGCAGGGCGGCATTGCGGCTTCGCTCGGCAACATGGGCGAGGACGACTGGCGCTGGCATATGTACGACACCGTGAAGGGATCGGACTGGCTCGGCGATCAAGACGCGATTGAATATCTCGTCCGCAACGCGCCGGACGCAGTGTACGAACTCGAACATTGGGGCATGCCTTTCTCGCGCCGCGAGGAAGACGGAAAAATCTATCAGCGCCCGTTCGGCGGGATGACCACGCATTACGGCAAGGGTACAGCACAACGCACCTGCGCCGCCGCCGACCGCACCGGCCACGCCATGCTGCACACGATGTATTCGCAGGCTTTGCGCCACAACGCGGAATTCTTCATCGAGTATTTCGCCGTCGACCTCATCATGGACGATGAGGGCCGCTGCCGTGGCGTGATCGCGCTGAAGCTCGATGACGGCACGGTGCACAGATTCCGCGCGCAAACCACAATTCTCGCGACGGGCGGCTACGGACGCGCATATTTCTCCGCAACCTCCGCGCACACCTGCACCGGCGACGGCGGCGGCATGGCATTGCGCGCAGGCTTGCCGCTGCAGGACATGGAATTTGTGCAATTCCATCCGACCGGAATTTACGGCGCGGGCTGCCTCATCACCGAAGGCGCGCGCGGCGAAGGCGGCTATCTTGTCAATTCTGAAGGCGAGCGTTTCATGGAACGCTACGCGCCGTCGGCGAAAGATCTTGCTTCACGCGACGTCGTCTCGCGCGCGATGACGATTGAAATCCGCGAAGGCCGCGGCGTCGGCAAGAATAACGACCACATCTTCCTGCATCTCGATCATCTCGATCCGGCGGTGCTGCATGAGCGCCTGCCCGGCATTTCGGAATCCGCGCGCATCTTTGCGGGCGTGGATCTGACGAAAGAGCCGATCCCGGTGCTGCCGACCGTGCATTACAATATGGGCGGCATCGCCACGAATTATCACGGCGAGGTTCTCTCCAAGAAGAATGGCGACGTCGACGCGGTCGTGCCGGGCCTGATGGCCATCGGCGAAGCGGCGTGCGTTTCGGTGCATGGCGCAAACCGCCTTGGCTCGAATTCATTGATCGACCTTGTGGTGTTCGGCCGCGCGACGGCATTGCGCTGTGCCGACATTCTGGAGAAGAACGCCAAGCAGCCGGAATTGCCAAAGAGCGGCTCCGACATGGCGCTCGACCGTCTCGATCACTTCCGTAACGCATCCGGCGGCTCACCGACCGCGCAGCTGCGCCTCAAGATGCAGAAGGTGATGCAGACGAACTGCGCGGTGTTCCGCACCGGCGACGTGCTCGAGGAAGGCCACAAGCTGATCCATCAGGTCTATGCCGGCATGAGCGACATCAGCGTCACCGATCGTTCGCTAGTCTGGAATTCCGACCTGATCGAAACGATGGAACTGGACAACCTGATTTCGCAGGCCGTGGTCACGATGGATTCCGCGCACAATCGGCAGGAAAGCCGCGGCGCGCATGCGCGCGAGGATTTCCCCGACCGCGACGACAAGGAATGGATGAAGCACACGCTGGCCTGGCTCAATGCCAAGACCGGCAAGGTGACGATCGATTATCGCCCGGTTCACACCTACACGATGACAAACGACGTCAGCTACATCGAACCCAAAGCCCGCGTTTACTGAGGATAAAGGCTCTCAAATAAAGCCGGAATGGCGCGTTTTATGCATAATTCGCAGGCAGCCGCGAGGCTCCGATAATCGGCCATTCCCGCGAGGACCCAATGATCGAACCCATCCTTTTCCTTCACATTCTTTTCGCCACGATCGCCATCCTTGGCGGTCTGGGCAGCCGCACATTTTTGACGTCGCTGGTCACCGGGCTGTTCACTGGCCTGATCCATGGCGGCCTGATCGCGCTGGTCGGCGCGCAGGCCGGGAAGTTCGAAATCACCGAATTGCCTTATCTCAATCTCGCGACCGACTACGTGATGGAGTACGCCGGCGCCTATCTCACATTCCCGAACGCGCGCTACGTCACCTATCTCGTGGTGTGCGGCATTGCGCTCATGCTTGCGACATTCATCGCGTGGCTTGTGCGCTTCATACTGTGCAGCATCGTCTGCGCGATGCTGCCGAAGCGCGACAAGGCCGCAACGCCTGTTGCCCCTGCCAAGCCAGTCGAACCGGTTGCTCCTGTCGTGACCGCTGCACCGGTAGCGCCCGTGGCCACTGTTGCTCCGGTAGTAACCCCGATCGCCACTGAAACGCCTGCGCCGGTCATCACGCCGGAGCCGCCGATAGTTTCTTCAATGTCCGACACGCCCTTTACACCTGACACTCCCGCAAAGCCGGAAACCTGACATGGTCGAGCTTACGCTTCCAAAAAATTCTAAAATCACCGAAGGCAAGACGTGGCCGCATGCCGACGGTGCGAAGCGTGAGCGCGAATTCCGGGTCTATCGCTGGAATCCTGACGACGGCGCGAATCCGCGCGTCGATACGTTCTATGTCGATCTCGATCATTGTGGGTCGATGGTTCTCGACGCGCTGATCTGGATCAAGTCGAACATCGATCCGTCGCTCACCTTCCGCCGCTCATGCCGCGAAGGCGTGTGCGGCTCTTGCTCCATGAACATCGACGGTGTGAACACGCTCGCCTGCACGCGCACGATGGATGAAGTGAAGCACGAAACGGTACGCATCTATCCGCTTCCACACATGCCGGTGGTGAAAGATCTCGTGCCGGACCTGACAAATTTCTACGCGCAATACGCTTCGATCAAACCGTATCTGCAAACGGAAACACCGGCGCCGCAGAAGGAATGGAAGCAGAGCCACGAAGATCGCACCAAGCTCGACGGATTGTACGAGTGCATCCTGTGCGCCTGCTGCACGACATCGTGCCCAAGCTATTGGTGGAACGGTGATCGCTATCTTGGCCCCGCCGCCTTGCTCGCGGCGGCGCGCTGGATCAAGGACACGCGCGACGAGGCGACCGGCGAGCGGCTCGATTATCTCGAAGACCCGTTCCGGCTTTACCGCTGCCACACCATCATGAATTGCTCGAAGGCCTGCCCGAAGGGGCTGAACCCGGCGAAGGAAATCGCCGAGGTCAAAAAGATGCTGGTCGAGCGGCAGGTCTGAGCTCCACCGGTTCCAATTAAGCCTGACATTTCACTCATTTAGGGCCGCTCGCGGCCCTAAATCTTTTTCCGGCCTATGAACCTGTTTCCCGGAGCCTCCGTCCAATGTTCAGAAGGCCCGATGATGGGCCTGAACAAAGGTCCACAGGAGGACGCCATGTCTCAGTCCACGAAGGCTCGCTTCGCCGCTCTCTCCCTCGCAGCCGTTACCTCTCTCGCCCTCGTGTCCGGTGCCAGCGCGCTCACCCCGCAGCAGCAGCAGCAGCAGGTCAACCTGCAGAACAAGCCGAGCATTCAGGTGAAGCCCAATTTCAATCCGAACCTGAAATTCGCGCCGAAGCCCAAGCCGCTTCCGCCCGTGATCGTTACGCCGAACCCGAAATTCTATCCGAAGCCGTATTACTTCCCGAAATATTATCCGGTCGCGCAGCCCGCGGTCACGGTGATCGAGCCGATCTATGTGTCGGGCAAGAGTGCAAAGCCTGCCGCAGCGCCCGTGGCCAAAACCGGCCAGGATTGCCTCAACAAGGAAATCACCGCTGAAGGCCTCGTGATCTTCCGCGATCTCTGCACCAACGAAGTTGCGACCACCGCCGTGCCGGGCACGCCCGCCGCCGCAGCGATGGAAGCGCAGCAGGCCGCTCTCGCTCAGATCGAAGCGCAGCAGGTTGCGGCATCGACTACTGGCCAGACCACGCCGGCCGAAGCTTCGAAATAAGTTCTCTCCAAAAAAAATTGCCGAGAAAGCCGGGATCAAATCCCGGCTTTCTTCGTTGTGCATTCCGGTGCGAGCGAACGCATCGTCGAAACCGCGCGCATGGTTATTGCTGCGTCGCACTCAACCAAACTGAAGAAGCATTCATTGCGATGTCGCAGTTTGGCCATCGCGCAATCATGAACCCGCCGCGCACATCCGGCAGGTTCGCATCGTTTTTGTGACGCAGGATCCGTATTCACGGATTCCGCCACTTCCGGGAACCAGGACTTCGATGACCAAGACCAGATTTCTGCTCGCCAGCACAGTCATTCCAGCTTTTGTTTTCGTGCATATTGCGCCTGCGGTCGCGCTTGAGCGCGGCGCGATTATTTTAGCGCAGGGACCGGCTGCACCCGCTGCCGACGACAAGGACAAACCGCCAGTGCGTCCGGGCGCAACGACGCCGCCCGCAAAACCGGCGACGCCTCCCCCTCCGCCCCCGAAGCCGGTCGCGCCGCCTCCGCCGCCGCCAAGTGCGCGACCCGCGACGCCGCCACCGCCCGCGCGAACCGCGCCGACACCGCCAGTCACTCCGCCTGCTCCGCCGCCTGCGGCAACGACACCGCCCCCGCCTCCACCCTCGGGCGGCCCAGTGCGTCCGGGCACAGGCAGCCCGCCGTCAACATTGCGCCAAGCTCCGGCGACAACAACAACTCCGCCTGCGCCTCCGACGCAGCCTTCAACAACCGCGCCGCAAACCCGCGACGGACGCCCCGGCCTGCGGCCGGGCGGACCCGCTGACGGACCACGCGGCACGCAATCGCGCGATGGAGATCGGCCGGGCGAACGTCCCGGCGGCGCACCACAGCGTCCGGGAACGCCTCCATCGAATACCGGTCCGGCAACGCCTCCGGCCAATGTTGCTCCATCAGCAGCACCAACCTTGCGTCAGGGCGCGCCCGGTGGTCCCGGCGGCGGACAGGCCGGTACCGGCCCGCGCCGTCTCGACGAATTGCGCGGCGAACGCCGCGAAGAGCGTCAAGGCAACCGGACGTTTGTGCGCGAAGGCGATCGCACCATCGTACGCGATGGAAGCAACCGCCCCTTCATCCAGCGCAACGAACTCGAACGCTTCCAGAATGGCGGCGGCCGTTTCAACGCGGGACGCTTCCGCGGTGAAGTCCGCATGGAGCGCCGTGGCAACGATTTCCAGAACGTAATCGTTCGCGCCGGCGGCATTCAGATCATCAACGTGCTCGATGCCAATGGCCATCTGCTCCGCCGTTCGCGTCGTGGTCCAGATGGACGCGAGATCGTGCTGATCGACAATCGTCCGCGTGGCAATGCCGGATTCTTCGTGCAACTGCCGCCACCGCGCCTTCGCATCCCACGTGACCGCTACATTTACGAATGGCGGCGCGGCAATCCGGCAGAAGCCTACGAAATCCTGATGCTTCCGCCGGTCGAACCGCTCGAGCGTGCCTATAGCCTCGACGAAATCCGCTACAGCCCGTCGGTGCGCGATCGCATGCCCCGTGTCGATCTCGACACGATCACGTTCGACACTGGATCATGGGAGGTCACGCCCGATCAGATGCAGCAGCTCGCCGGAATCGCAGACGCGATCAACCGCGCGGTCCAGCAAAACCCGAACGAGGTGTTCCTGATCGAAGGGCACACTGACGCTGTCGGCTCCGACATCGACAATCTGTCGCTTTCAGACCGGCGCGCGGAAGCGGTAGCCTACGCTCTCACCGAGCAGTTCGGCGTTCCGCCGGAGAACCTGACGTCGCAGGGCTATGGCGAACAGCAGCTCAAGATTCCGACCGATGGGCCGGAGCCGGAAAACCGGCGTGTTACCGCGCGCCGGATCACGCCGCTGCTGACTGGCCGTAACTGAAGTCGGGCGGATCAAATGAAAATCCTGGAGGCGCGGAGTAATCCGCGCCTCTTTTCATTTTACGGGTTGCGCGCGGGAACGTGTGACCCGCGCAAGTCGTTGTCCTTCGAACAAGGAGCAAACGATGGCCGACATCGACGTCAAGCACGTCTGGGGCCTGATGGAGAAAATCTCGTTTGCAATGCTGACGACCTGGACCGGCGACAAGCTGCGCGCGCGGCCAATGGACGCGCGGGTGCGGCCCAAGCAAGGCGTCATTTATTGTTTGACCGACGCGCGCGCTGGCAAAGACGAAGAGATCGCGAAATATCCGAAGGTGATGCTCGCCTTTGCCGATGCCGGTTCTATGAAATTCGTCTCGCTGGCCGGCCATGCGGAAGTTTCGAACGACCGCGCCAAGATCAAGGAATTGTGGGAGCCGACGGCCAAGGCGTTCTGGGATTCGCCGGACAATCCAAATATCCGCCTCATCACCATCACGCCTGACAGCGCCGAATTCTGGGACAGCCCCGGCACGGTGATCAGCTTCGCCAAGATGGCGTTCGCAGCAGCGACCGGCGCGAAGCCGGAACTCGGCGAGAACCGCAAGGTCGCGATGTGATGGCGACCACGCCGAAAATTCCCGAACGTCCTGACGAGAAGCCAATCCCCGGCCCGAAGGGTCCGCGCACGCCCTATCCCGCGAACGAGCCGCCAATTCCCGGATTGCCCGGCACCGAGCCGGATTTCATTCCATCGACGCCGAACAATCCGCCGGGTCAGATGTGATCTCGCGTGCGCCGTAAACTTTACAATCCGAGTTTTTTCTTACGCTGGCCGAGCGTCCGCAACCGCAACGCGTTGAGCTTGATGAAGCCCGCCGCATCCCGGTGATCGTAGGCGACCGCGCCTTCCTCAAACGTGACGAGATCCTGGTCGTACAGCGAATACTTGCTCTCGCGGCCGATCACCGCGACCGATCCCTTGTAGAGCCTCACCCGCACGCGGCCGGTGACGAGTTCCTGCGACTTGTCGATGGCCGATTGCAGCATCTCGCGCTCGGGCGAGAACCAGAAGCCGTTGTAAATGAGTTCGGCGTATTTCGGCATGAGCTCATCCTTCAGATGCGCCGCGCCGCGATCGAGCGTGATCGATTCAATGCCGCGATGCGCCGCCAAGAGGATCGTGCCTCCCGGCGTTTCGTACATGCCGCGCGACTTCATTCCGACAAAACGGTTCTCGACCAGATCGAGCCGGCCGATGCCGTTCGTCTTGCCGAGATCGTTCAGCGCCTTGAGCAATGTTGCAGGCGACATCTTCTTGCCGTCGATAGCAACAGGATCGCCCTTTTCGAAATCAATGGTGATGATTGTCGGCTTGTCCGGCGCTTTCTCCGGATCGTCCGTGCGCGAGAAGACGTAGTCAGGAACGTCCTGCGCCGGATCTTCCAGCACCTTGCCTTCAGACGAAGCGTGCAACAGATTTGCATCGACCGAGAACGGCGCTTCGCCGCGCTTGTCCTTGGCAATCGGAATCTGATTCTGCTCGGCGAAGGCGATGAGCTGCTCGCGCGAACGCAAATCCCATTCGCGCCACGGCGCGATGATGGTGATGTCCGGCTTCAGCGCATAATAGCCAAGCTCGAAGCGGACCTGATCGTTGCCCTTGCCGGTTGCGCCGTGACACACCGCGTCTGCGCCGACTTTCTCGGCAATCTCGATCTGCTTCTTGGCGATCAGCGGACGCGCGATCGACGTGCCGAGAAGATATTGCCCTTCGTAAACCGTGTTGGCGCGGAACATCGGGAACACGTAGTCGCGCACGAATTCTTCGCGCAAATCCTCGATGAAGATGTTTTCCGGCTTGATGCCAAGCAGAATCGCCTTCTGGCGCGCAGGCTCAAGCTCCTCCCCCTGCCCGAGATCGGCGGTGAAGGTGACGACCTCGCAAGCGTAGGTCGTCTGCAGCCATTTCAAAATAATGGAAGTGTCGAGCCCGCCGGAATAGGCGAGCACGACCTTCTTGACGTCGGTTTTGGGCATTCGTTCGCGTCCGAAATGAAAATCGGCGCGGACTATAAGCGTAACGGCAGCGGACGCAAAGGCGGCTGCGGATTGAACGAAAGGACGGCCTATGGATCGTTCGCCGCGTTGCAATCCCGGAAGCGGCCGTTGCCCTCGTCGGTGTAGCAGGAGTAACTCGACACCCAACGCCCGTTCGGCAACTGGACCATTTTCGCAGGTTCACCGGCGCGCGGCGGGCGCACGCCGTAGATTTCCGCGCCGGGTTGAGCCGGGCCTTGCGAACGCCTGCGATATTGCGACGGC
>CAMBBO010000007.1 GCA_945862935.1 Pseudorhodoplanes sinuspersici
GCCTTTCTGGTTGGCGAGCGCCAGCACGCGCGGCGGCTTCACCTTGCCGGTGGACGGCACCAGCGGGATCATGTCGGCAGTTGGTGTCAGGGTGTCGGTCATGCCCGAAATCCGGTGATAGGTTTATTATCCTAGTACGCTCAGGCCGCACGCTCAAGTTTACGAACGACAACGATTCTGGCGGCCGGATCGGTCTTGCTGGGCGTCAGATCGTACTGAACATTCCAAGATTTAGCGGCTGCGGTCAGTTCAGCCTCAACATCTTGGCCCTTCGGAAATAAGCCTACCACGCCTGACTTCAACAGCGGAGCGGACAATTTGAGGAGCTGTGGAAGAGGGGCGAGTGCCCGCGCGGTCACGGCATCGAGTTTCCCGGCAAAATTTGCGGCGAAATTCTCGACCCGCTCGTGATGCACGGTCGCCGGCACGCCGGTGATGCCGATGGCTTCGCGCAGGAAGGCTGCTTTCTTGCCGGTCGATTCCACAAGATGCACATGCGCGCCCGGACGGCCTTTCAGCGCGCACGCGATCACGAGTCCGGGGAAGCCAGCACCCGATCCAAGATCGGCAAACACCCGCGCGTCCGGGGCGAGGGGGAGAAGCTGCAGCGAGTCGCTGACATGCCGCGTCCAGACAAGAGGAAGCGTAGAACTCGCGACGAGGTTGGTCGTTCGCTGCCAGAGGAAAAGCAGTTCGACGAGTTCTTCGAGCCCGTTCTGCGTTTCACGTGAAACAGGCGTGAGCGACAGCGCGCGCGCCTTATCGGCTTCGAGCGCTTTTGAATCGGGAATGTCCGCAGAACGCTCGGCGCTCATCGCTGTGCCGTACGGCCTTTTCGGCGCAGATGCGCGGCCACCAGCGTCAAAGCCGCAGGCGTTATTCCGTCGATGCGGCCTGCCTGACCGATGGTGCGCGGGCGATGCTGCGAAAGTTTCTGCCGTGCTTCGTTCGAAAGGCCGGGCAGGGTGGCGTAATCGAGCTCATCCGGCAGCGCGAAGCTCTCATCGCGCCGATACGTTTCAACGTCCGACGCCTGACGCGACAGATAGACGTCATAGACCGCGTCGATCTTCACTTGCTCTGCGATGGTCTGCGGCCACTCGCGCATCTGCGGCCACACGGACGCGAGCTGATCGATTTCGATATTGGCGTAGGAGAGCAATTCAAACGCCGTGCGGCGATGCCCGTCCTTCTTCAACGCGAGGCCATGCTTCTCCGCTTCGTTCGGCGACAACGAAACCGATTTCGCGAAGATCCGCGCGGCATTCAGCGCCACCATCTTCGCCTGATGATGCTCACGGCGTTGCGTGCCGACGCATCCAATCGCGATGCCACGATCCGTGAGCCGCTGATCCGCGTTATCGGCCCGCAAAGCGAGGCGATATTCCGCGCGTGAAGTGAACATGCGATACGGCTCGGTGACACCGCGGGTCACCAGATCGTCGATCATCACGCCAAGATAGCCTTCCGCGCGATCGAAGATAATCGGCGCAGAACCACCGGCTTTCGCGGCCGCATTCAAGCCCGCAACAAGCCCCTGCGCGCCTGCTTCCTCATAGCCCGTGGTGCCATTGATCTGGCCCGCGAGATAAAGCCCTTCGACCTTGCGCGTCTCCAGCGTCGCATTCAGTTCGCGCGGATCGACATGGTCGTATTCGATCGCGTAGCCGGGCCGCACCATGACGGCCTTTTCCAGTCCAGGAATCGACGCGACCACCGCAAGCTGCACATCCTTCGGCAGTGACGTGGAAATGCCGTTCGGATAAACGGTCGGATCATCCAAACCTTCCGGCTCAAGAAAAATCTGATGCCCGTCGCGCTCACCGAAGCGCACGATCTTGTCTTCGATTGACGGGCAATAACGCGGCCCGCGGCTATCGATTTGCCCCGAATACATCGGCGAGCGATGCACGTTGGCGCGAATGATCTCGTGCGTTGCGTCGGTGGTGCGGGTGATGCCGCATTCGACCTGCGGCGTGTCGATACGCGCGGTCAGCATCGAGAAGGGTTCGGGCGGCGTGTCGCCCGGCTGCATTTGAAGCGCGGCCCAATCAATAGTGCGGCCGTCTAGACGCGGAGGCGTGCCGGTCTTCAATCGGCCAAGCGCAATGCCGAGACGCTCAAGCGTGATAGCCAATCCAATCGCTGGCGCTTCACCGACACGGCCCGCTGGCGTTTTCTCTTCGCCGATATGGATGAGACCGCGAAGGAAAGTACCGGTGGTGAGCACGACGGCGCCGCACGAAAGCTCGCGGCCATCGGCGAGGCGCAATGCACTGACACGCCCATCGCTAATGACGATGTCGTCGGCTTCGCCTTCGACAACGCTCAGGTTCGCAGTCTCGCCGATCGCTTGCTGGATCGCCGCTGCATAGAGCTTGCGATCTGCCTGCGCGCGCGGTCCGCGCACGGCGGGCCCCTTGCGGCGATTGAGAACGCGAAACTGGATGCCGCCTTTGTCCGCAGCGCGCGCCATCAGCCCATCAAGCGCATCGATTTCGCGAACGAGATGGCCTTTGCCCAGTCCGCCAATCGCAGGATTGCATGACATCGCGCCGACAGTGTCGAAGCGATGCGTGACAAGCGCAGTTCTCGCGCCCATGCGTGCGGAAGCCGCTGCGGCTTCAGTGCCAGCGTGCCCGCCCCCCACAATGATGACGTCAAAATCGGCCATGTGATCTCTCGGGCCGGGTTCTAAAGCAGAAGCGCGGCCGTGAAAACGAATCTATTTGCGGGCTTTTTGAGTCGACGGATTCAAAGCCGGCGCGCGCGTTTCACGTGAAACACCAGCGGCCCAAATGGTTAACGCCGGCGGCCTTTACCTCGCGTTAACCATAAAGATCATTTTCCGATACAGAAGTCGCGGAAGATCACGTCGAGGATGTCCTCGACATCAACGCGGCCGGTGAGACGGCCCAGCGCATAAGCCGCCGCGCGCAGTTCCTCCGCCAGAATGTCCTCACCTTGTGCATCTCGCGCACGGCGCAGCGCGTCCGCACAGTCATCAAGCAAACGCCGCTGGCGTTCGCGCGTCACCAATGCGGGTTCGCGCGTGCCGAATGTCTCTTGAGCGAATTGCGTCAGCGCCTTGAGCAGATCATCGACCCCAGCGCCTGTAGTTGCCGAGATCGCAAAAGACTTTTCGCCCCGCGTCTCGGCAGCCCGCGCGCCCGGGAGATCAATCTTGTTGCGGACGTGCCAGGCGTTCGGTGTCTTCGATGCTGGCGCGTCGCCTTCATCGACCCATAACACAAGGTCGGCCTCCGCTGCCCGGGCTTTCGCGCGCGCGACGCCTTCGCGCTCGACCGGATCGTCCGTCTCCCGAATGCCCGCCGTGTCGAGCAGCGTCACCGGATAGCCGCCAAGATCGAGATGCACTTCGATCACGTCGCGCGTCGTTCCGGCATGTGGCGATACGATTGCCGCCTCGCGCCGCGCGATGCGATTGAGCAAAGTCGACTTGCCCGCATTCGGCGGCCCGGCAATCGCAATCACCAGACCTTCACGCAACCGCTCGCCGCGCTTTGCGTCCGCCAGCGCGCTTTCGATTTCGGTAGCGAGCTCGCGGACAGCAATGAGCGCGCGCGCCGTGACATCGCTCGCGACGTCGGCCTCATCGGAGAAATCAATTCCCGCTTCGACCAGCGCCATCGCTTCGACCAGACGCTTGCGCCATCCTTCCGCGCGATTGCCGAGCAATCCCGCCAGCTGACGAAACGCCTGCCGCCGCTGCGCTTCGGTTTCCGCATAAATGAGATCGGCAAGCCCTTCAATCCGGGTCAGATCGAGCTTGCCGTTCTCGAATGCGCGGCGCGTGAATTCGCCGGGTTCTGCCGGACGCAAACCTTCAAGCTGCGCGAGCGCTGCAAAGGTCGCTGCGATCACCGCGCGCCCGCCATGAATTTGCAGTTCGACGACATCCTCGCCAGTCTCGCTCGACGGCGCTTTGAAAAACAATGCGAGCGCCTCGTCGATGATCTCGCCCGATTGCGGATCGCGGACGCGGGCGAACGCGGCATTGCGCGGCTCTGGAATTTTTCCGGTGAGCGCCTTCAGCGCGTCTCGCGCGCGCGGACCCGAAATGCGGATGACCCCAATCGCCGCCGGGGGATGGCCGGACGACAGCGCGAAGATCGTATCGCCGCGTGAGGATCTCATGATGCGCGCACCGAACGCGGCGAACTGGCGCCGGTCAAGAGCGGACATCGCGGGCATTTGTTCGCTCCATCTGCGGGTATGTTTTTATTCCTATCCCTCCCCCAATGAAAAACCCGGCACCAAGGCCGGGTTTCCCATTCCGTATCGCTTTCTACTGCCGTCTCGAGTGCGGCAGCGATTGCTGATCCGACTTACTTCACCTTGAGGTTTTCAGCCGATTCCTTGCCGCGGTTCGCGACGACTTCGTACTCGATCTGCTGGCCTTCATTGAGGTTGCTCAAACCGGCGCGCTCGACAGCCGAGATGTGCACGAACACATCTTTGCCGCCGCCTTGCGGCTGGATGAAGCCGTAACCCTTAGTCGCGTTGAACCACTTAACAGTGCCTGTAGCCACATTAGTCTCCAAGTCGATTGTAGTAGATGCTTCGCCGACACAACGAGCGTCGGACTGACATCTCGCAGAGGGACGAGTATTTGATACCGAATATACGGCCTTCGCGCCATCCTAGGCCGCGATTTATTGTTACGGCCCCGTTTCACCGAGCCCGCGCGTTAGATCGATACAGGTGATCCTACGCTCGCCCTCTAACGTGCTGAGATTCCATGACTGTTCCTGCCATCCCCGCGCGCGAAAACCGCCTGGCCGGCGAAACCAGCCCGTACCTGCTGCAGCACAAAAATAACCCGGTCGAATGGTGGCCGTGGGGGCCGGAGGCGCTCGCCGAGGCAAAATCGAGCGGCAAGCCGATCCTCCTGTCGGTCGGATATGCCGCCTGCCACTGGTGCCATGTGATGGCCCACGAGAGCTTCGAGGACGAGGCAACGGCGCGCGTGATGAACGAGCTGTTCGTGAATATCAAAGTCGACCGCGAGGAACGGCCCGACATCGACCAGATCTACATGGCGGCGCTTCACCTGCTCGGCGAGCAGGGCGGCTGGCCGCTGACCATGTTTCTGACGCCCGTGGGCGAGCCTGTCTGGGGCGGCACTTATTTTCCGCCGACCGCAAAATACGGCCGACCGTCTTTCACCGATGTCCTGCACCAGCTCGCGCGTCTGTTCCGCGAGGAGCCAGGCCGCATCGAGCAAAACCGAAACGCCTTGATGGAGCGCCTCGCCGCGAAGGCCGAGCCGGAAGGCAAAGTCGTCGTCGGACGAACACAGCTCGATGCCTTCGCAGCGCAACTCGCCCAGGCGATCGACCCGCGCCACGGCGGCTTACGCGGTGCGCCGAAATTTCCGCAATGCGCGATGTTTGAATTTCTCTGGCGCGCCGGACTCCGCACAGGCAGCGCCAGCAAGGTGCCATTCCTCGATCTGGTCGAACTGACGCTGGACCGCATTTGCGAAGGCGGCATCTACGATCATCTCGGCGGCGGGTTCTCGCGCTATTCCGTCGATGAGCGATGGCTCGTCCCGCATTTCGAGAAGATGCTCTACGACAACGCCCAACTTCTTGAATTGCTCGCGCTGGCGCATCTGCAAACCGGCCGCGATCTGTTCAAGATCCGCGCGCGCGAAACCGTCGCATGGCTCGAACGCGAAATGACGATTCCGGGCGGCGCCTTTTGCGCATCACTGGACGCAGATTCCGAGGGCGAGGAGGGCAAGTTCTACGTCTGGTCGCTCGCGGAAATTCTCGGGGTTCTTGGCCCGCAGGATGGTGCTTATTTCGCCGGACATTACGACGTGACGGTCGAGGGTAATTTCGAGGGACACACCATTCTCAACCGGCTCGATGCCCGCCCGCGCGACATCGGGGACGAAACGAGGCTCACGCCGTTGCGCGAAAAGCTTTTGGCTGCGCGCGCGAAACGGATCCGTCCCGGCCTCGACGATAAGGTGCTCGCCGACTGGAACGGGCTGATGATCGCGGCCCTCGCAAATGCCGGCGTGACGCTCGACGAGCCGCAATGGATTGCGCTCGCGCGGCGCGCCTTCGATTTCATCGTGCAGAACATGACGCGCGACAAACGGCTCGGCCATTCATGGCGCGAGGGCAAACTTCTCTATCCCGGCCTCGCCTCCGACTACGCGGCGATGATCCGCGCGGCGCTCGCGCTGAACGAGGCAACCGGCGAAAGGACTTATCTTGATCGCGCAGTAGAGTGGCAGGCGTCACTCGACCGGCACTACGCAAATTCCGGCAATAGCGGCTATTACCTCACCGCCGATGATGCCGAAGGTCTGGTGATCCGTCCAAGCTCCACACATGACGACGCTACGCCTAACCCGAACTCAATCGCGGCCCAGAACCTGATCCGGCTCGCTGCGTTGACCGGCGAGGACCGGTATCGCGACAAGGCCGACGCGCTGATCGAAGGCGTTCTCAGTGCTGGCGCGCAAAATCTGTTCGCGCATGTTGCGGTCCTGAACGCGGTGGACATGCGAATTGGCGCAGCCGAAATCGTGTGCGTTGGAGCGCAGGCCGAGCCGCTCGTCTCTGCTGCGTTGAAGCTGCCGTTCGTGAACCGAATCGTGCTGCGCGCCCAATCCGCCGACGGCTTGCCTGCCGGTCATCCCGCCTTGGACAAAATCAGCGCTACGTCCGGCAGCACCGCGTTCGTGTGTGTCGGCCAAATCTGTTCGCTGCCCGTGACCGGGCCGGCGGACATCGCTCGCGTTGCAGAAACGATGAGGGCTTAAGCCGCGTCGTTCGCGCGTTGCTTTTTGAGCCAGGGGCTCCAAGGCTCCGGCGGCACAAGGCCCGCGCTTTCCCAAACTGGAAGAATCCGTCCGTCTGCGGTCATTCGGCCGACAAACGCTGGCTTGTGCAGGTGGTGGTTGCTCGCATCCATTCGTACCAGATGCCCGCTTGGTGAGGATGCTTCAAGACCGGCCAGCGCTGCGCGCACGCTCACAGGATCGGTCGTGCCTGCGGCCTCCACCGCCTTGCACCACAGCCGGAACGCAATGAGCGTCGCTTCCATCGGATCGTTGGTCACGGCCTGCGGATCCCCAACGAACTCCCGCCATTGAGCAACAAAATCCCGATTGGCCGGATGATCGATCGCATGGAGATAAGTCCACGCTGCGAAATGCCCTTCCATCGCGACCTGCGCCAAGGGTGCCAATTCCGTTTCACCGAGCGACAGAGTCATCACGGGCAGCGTATTTGCCGACAGACCCTGCCGCGAAAATTCACGAAAGAAATGCACGTTCAAATCGCCACTCAGCGTGGACACAATCGCAGCATCGCCGCTTGCGCCGAACCGGCGCATGGCCTCAACCGTCTCGCGCCAAACCTTTTCGCCAAACGGCACATAGAACTCGACGACAGCATCGCCGCCGATCCCGCGCGACGCCAGATAGGATTTAACGATTGCGTTTGTCGTGCGCGGATAGACGTAATCCGTACCGATCAGAAAGAATTTCCGGCGCCCCTGCGCCAGCAGATAATTGATCGCGGGCAACGCCTGCTGTTGCGGCGTTGCGCCCGAATAGAAAACATGCGGCGACTGCTCCTCGCCTTCGTACTGGCTCGGATAGAACATCAGCGCGTCATGCCGCGCGAGCACGTGAAGAACCTGCTGGCGCGAAGCAGACGTCCAACATCCAAAAACCGCAGCGACTCCATTCTCGGACAGCATCGTTTCGCAAAGTTCTTCGTAACGCGCAGGCTTTGATCCGGGATCGAAAATGACCGCCTCGACGGGACGGCGCAGCAATCCACCGACTTCGTTCAATTGCTCGATCAGCATGATCAGCAATTGCTGTAACGGCCGCTCGCTCGCTGTCAGCGTGCCCGTCAGCGAATGCAGGATGCCGACCTTGATCGCGCCGGACTCCAATTCTGAGAAATAGCGGCGCACCGAACTAACCAGCGACCGCGAACGCACCGCAAGGTCGTCAGCCGTGGCAAGTACGCCTTCGCCCGCATGCGCGACATCGGCAATGGCCGACTGGATTTCCGGCAGCGCTCGTCCGACGCCTTCGGCAACGTTGCTCGCCTCATCGCCGATGTGATCGAGCTCTGCGAGCTGCTGTTCGAGCATCACATTGAGATCGCGATTCATCTCGCTCGTGGCATCGACGCTCGACGACACGGCAGCAATGGCAGAGGCGGTTTCCTGCACCGCCGATTGGATACCGAGGATCTGCCCGCGGATTTCGCCGGTCGCCTCCGCGGTCTGGGTGGCGAGCTGTTTAACTTCGCTCGCAACCACCGCAAAGCCGCGCCCGGCCTGACCCGCGCGCGCCGCTTCGATTGTCGCATTCAATGCCAGCAGCGAGGTCTGTCCGGCAATATTTTGAATCAGCTTGATGACCACGTCGATGCGTTGTGCTGCTTCCGAAAGCGAGCGAACCGTACCGTCGGCGTGTTTCAATTCCTTGGTGGTGCGATCCGTGGCCGCGCGCGCCGCGTTGACCTGAAGGCCCGACTGGACGACGACTTCGCGAACCTGACGCGCCGCCGCAGCCACACTGGCGGCATTCCCGGCCGCCTCTTCGGCGGTTTGCGCTGCGTGCGATACCTTTAGGGTCATGTCACTGTTGCGTTCGGCCAATGCGGATGCCGTCACGCGAATCTTTTCCCCGGCCACAGTGAATGCGGCGACGATGTCGTCGATGGCGGTCTGAAACCGTTTGGTGATGAAAACACGGCCGGCCTGGCGCAATTTGGATTCGGTTGCGCGGCGATCACGGTCGACGGCAACAGTTTCGGCATCCATTAAAGCGGTACGCAGTGCCTCGGCGGCTTCGCCGAATTTCTGCATGGTCCCGTCGCCAATGGCTTCCGGCAGCGAGGCATAGCGGTCGCCACGCGCGAGACGAACCAATGCCGAGACGATCCCTGCCAGCCGGTATTCAACGAACCCACCGATTGCGACAGCACCGACAGCACCTGCCGCTAGACCGGCCTGGACGCTGTCGAGTTCCGCCGCGACCAGAGACGCGACCGCGCTGACCGCAAAAGCAGGGATTGCAATCCAGAGTGCGGGCGTTCTGAAGGGATGTTTCATGATCGGCGGCAATAGCGTGACGGATTCTAACGCATTGCAGCGATTCGTATTGCCAAAGTATTTCCGCAGAGATTCACAGCGCGCATGAATTTTCAGCACAGCGACTCAAAATTGAGCGTTGCTCCGCAGATGCTTCTTGCAAAACAAAAAAGGCCGGAGATTTCTCTCCGGCCTCCTGTGAATTGATCGCGGTTTGGTGCCGACGTCAGGTGTTCATCGACTCGAAGAACTCGCCGTTGGTCTTGGTGTTGCGCAGCTTGTCGAGCAAGAAGTCGATTGCGTCCATCGTGCCCATCGGATTGAGGATACGGCGGAGGACATACATCTTCTTGAGCTGCTGCGGATCGGTGAGCAGTTCTTCCTTGCGGGTGCCAGAGCGGGTGATGTCGATGGCCGGGAAGGTGCGTTTGTCCGCCACCTTGCGGTCGAGGATGAGTTCGGAATTGCCCGTGCCCTTGAACTCTTCAAAAATCACTTCGTCCATGCGCGAGCCGGTATCGATCAGCGCGGTGGCGATAATCGTCAGCGATCCGCCTTCTTCGATGTTACGCGCCGCACCGAAGAAACGCTTCGGACGCTGCAACGCATTCGCGTCGACGCCGCCGGTCAGCACCTTGCCGGAGCTTGGAACCACCGTGTTGTAGGCGCGGCCCAGACGTGTGATCGAATCGAGAAGAATAACGACGTCGCGGCCGTGTTCGACCAGACGTTTGGCCTTTTCGATCACCATTTCTGCCACCGCGACGTGACGTGTCGCCGGCTCGTCGAAGGTCGAGGAAACGACCTCTCCTTTCACCGAGCGTTGCATATCGGTGACTTCTTCCGGCCGTTCGTCGATCAGAAGAACGATCAGATAGCATTCCGGGTGATTGGCAGTGATCGCGTGCGCGACGTTCTGCAGCAGCACGGTTTTGCCCGTACGCGGTGGCGAAACGATCAACGCGCGCTGGCCTTTTCCGATCGGCGCGACGATGTCGATCACACGGGCCGACAAATCCTTCTTGGTCGGATCGTCATGCTCCATGCGCAGCCGCTCGGTCGGATACAGCGGTGTCAGGTTGTCGAAGTTGATCTTGTGGCGCGCCTTGTCGGGGTCTTCGAAATTGATCGTGTTGACCTTGAGCAGCGCGAAGTAACGCTCACCTTCCTTCGGTGAACGAATGTGGCCCTCGACGGTATCGCCAGTCCGCAAACCGAAGCGGCGAATCTGCGAAGGCGAAACGTAGATGTCGTCGGGGCCAGGCAAATAGTTTGCTTCTGGCGAGCGCAAAAAGCCGAAGCCGTCGGAGAGTACCTCCACGACGCCTTCGCCGATGATGTCGATCTCTTTGTTCGCAAGCTGCTTCAGGATCGCGAACATCAGCTCCTGCTTGCGCAGCGTGCTGGCGTTTTCGATCTCATGCTCTTCGGCGAATGACAGAAGTTCGACAGGAGTCTTGGATTTCAAATCTTGAAGTTTCACTTCCCGCATGGGGATTCCTTGAAAGATGGACCGGCGGCGTGAGGTGGGATTACGGAGGCCGCAGCGGTACGAGAGATCGCAGGTTTTAGGGAGGAGGAGGTCCGGCCCGATGCTGGGCGGTCCGAATACTCCGGAGCCGCGCCTTGACTACATCCGCCTGCGTTCGGAGAGATGCACACAACATACGGAACAAAACGGCATTTCGCAAGGGCTGCGTTGCGCCGCACACAACGAAAGCCCGCCGCTAGAAGGGTTTTACCACAGCCAAAATCACAATCGCTATCATCAGCACGGTCGGTATCTCGTTGGCCAGCCGATAGAATCTGGCCGGCCTCGTATTACGGTCAGCGGCGAAATCTTTCATCCAGCGCATGTAGAAACCATGCAAAGCCGACATCGCCAGAACGAGGGCGAACTTGGCGTGAAACCATCCCGCCTTGTGCCACCCGCCCTGCCACACAAGCCAAAGCCCAAGCAGCCATGTCGCGATCATCGCCGGATTGATGATGAAACGAAGAAGCCTCCGCTCCATGACTTTGAATGTTTCGGACTGCACAGAACCCGGCGCAGCGCTGCAATGATAGACGAACAGCCGCGGCAAATAGAGCATTCCCGCCATCCACGAGATGACGGCGATAAGATGAAATGTCTTTAGCCAAAGATACATTTTCGGTTTCCGCGCGCCAACTTACACCTGAGCGGAAACCATTTGTCGAGCTATGTGTTTTCGAATCGAGCGATTGCGAGTTCTATACACAGGCTCAGGCCGTAGCGAGGGCCGTCCCAAATCTAATCTAAGATTCTTAATTGTAGTGACTCCTTGTCTGTCGATTAGACTCACGCTTTCTCATTCACATGTTACCGATCATTTCCCCACATATCCCCGATCTTAGAAAGATGGTATTTGGAGCCGCGCTTCCAAATGACGCGTTGTGATTGAACGAGAAACAAAGCGTTCCGCACAATCCATCCAGTTTTTATGAACAAACCTCACTTTCCGGAATCGAGTCGCCCTGATTTCTTCAGCAGGGCACGTGTGTGGACGGCCAAGCAGGTTTTCAGCCCTTGAGGCTTGCACTTGCTCAAAACCCGTGGCCTCCTCCCCAGGCGTCCCCGACTTGTCCTGTGGATTGACGCATGCCGCAGCGAAGCCCGAGTTACTTTCACCTGCATCTCGTTTCGGATTCGACCGGCGAGACATTGACCATGGTTGCGCGCGCGGCTGCGGCGCAATATGCAACTGTGTCCCCGATCGAGCATCTTTACCCGTTGATCCGCACCGCTCGTCAATTAGACCGCGTGCTCAGCGATATTGAAAATGCGCCCGGCATCGTTCTTTACACGCTGCTCGAAAGCGATATCGCGACCGCGCTGGAAGAAAAATGCAAGGTTCTCGGACTTCCATGCATGTCTGTACTTGGGCCCGTCCTCGGCTTGTTTCAGTCCTATCTTGGAACTGGGACAACACGCCCGCGTGTCGGCGCACAGCACATGTTGAATGCGGAATATTTCAAACGCATCGACGCGCTCAACTTCACGATGATGCACGATGACGGGCAACACACAGATAATCTCGAGGAGGCCGACGTCGTGCTTGTTGGAATTTCACGCACGTCGAAAACCCCAACAGCGATTTATCTGGCAAATCGTGGCGTCAAAACGGGAAACATTCCGCTT
The DNA here is from genome assembly GCA_945862935.1 of Pseudorhodoplanes sinuspersici. Classification (GTDB taxonomy): domain Bacteria; phylum Pseudomonadota; class Alphaproteobacteria; order Rhizobiales; family Xanthobacteraceae; genus Pseudorhodoplanes; species Pseudorhodoplanes sinuspersici_A. Next base: position 12,263 of record CAMBBO010000007.1, read on the forward strand.
GTTCCGGGCGTCCCTTTGCCGTCACATCTCGACGGTTTGCAGAATCCGTTGGTCGTCGGTCTATTCGCAAGTCCTGAGCGAATTGTGGCCATTCGCCAGAACAGACTACTCGGGCTCAATGCCCATCGTGATGACGATCAGTATATCGACCGTCAGGCGGTAGCTGAGGAAGTCACGATTTCCCGCAAACTGTACGCCAAGCACAACTGGCCATCGATCGATGTCACGCGGCGATCCATCGAGGAAACGGCCGCTGCCGTCATAGCGTTGTTGGCGGAGCGCCGGCGGATTCCCGTGGCATGAGCGCGCTCTGGCTTTCTGACAAACCGCTTGTGCTGGCCTCGAAATCTATGGTCCGGCGCACAATGATCGAGGCTGCGGGAATTCCGGTCGAAGTTCATGTCGCCGAGATCGATGAGCGGGCAGTTGAGGCGCAGGCAGGTGCGGAAACGCCCGAAGACGTCGCGCTGATGCTCGCGCAGCGAAAAGCAGAAGCTGTTTCCAAAATCGTGCCGGGGCGGCTTGTGGTCGGGGCGGATCAAACGCTGGCTGCTGGCCGAACCCGTTTTACCAAGCCGACAGACCGTGCATCGGCGCGGCGGCAATTACAGGAACTTCGCGGAAAGCCGCACCAGCTTCATTCCGGCGTCGCACTCGCGCGCGATGGAAAGGTGATTTATGCCGTCTGCGATTCCGCGCGTCTTGTGATGCGAAATTTTAGCGAGGAATTTCTCGATAGCTATCTCGATGCTGCCGGTGCAAGTGTTTGCGATAGTGTCGGCGGATATCAGCTCGAGCGAGTCGGCATCCAGCTATTTCAGGAAATAGATGGCGATCACAACACAATTCTTGGGCTACCACTTTTTAGTTTGCTGATCGCGTTGCGCGAAGCTGGCGCGCTTAAGGACTAGCATGATTGTTCTCGGCCTCACGGGTTCTATTGGAATGGGCAAGAGCACGACCGCGCGGTTTTTCGCGGAGGAGGGCGTGCCTGTTCATGACGCCGATGCAACCGTTCACGATCTCTACCGCGGTGAAGCCGTAGCGCCTATCGAAGCCGCTTTTCCTGGGACCACGAAGGATGGAATTGTCGATCGTGATGCATTGTCGCGGAGCGTTGTTGGCAACACCGATGCGCTGAAGAAACTTGAATCCATTGTGCATCCTCTCGTGCGTGCCGCCGAGCGCCAATTTTTGGTAGATGCGGAAAAGAAACGCGCGGAAATCGTGGTTCTCGATATTCCGCTTCTTTACGAGACCGGCGGGCTGGATCGTGTCGATGCGGTGGTTGTTGTCTCTGCGCCGCAGGGGATCCAGCGGCTTCGGGTTCTGGAACGGCCCGGCATGACCGAGGAAAAATTCCAGGCTTTGTTGACGCGCCAAGTTCCCGACGAGGAAAAGCGCCGGCAGGCCGACTTCATCGTGGATAGTGGACACGGACTAGAATCTGCACGGCAGCAGGTGCGGGATATTTTGCGGAAGGCGTCTATGATGACGCCCCGGCGGGCCTGATTCGCACCTCACCACGAGTTCCCCATGCGCGAAATTGTATTCGATACGGAAACCACCGGCCTCGATCCGCTTTCGGGCGATCGTCTTGTCGAGATCGGCTGCGTCGAGCTGCTGAACCGATTTCCGACCGGCAAGACATTTCACCGTTACATCAATCCTCAGCGTGATATGCCGCGCGGCGCGTTCGATGTGCACGGACTTTCCGCCGAGTTCTTGAAAGGCCATCCGATCTTCGAAGCCATCGTCGATGAGTTCATCGACTTTGTCGAAGACTCGCCGTTGATCGCACATAACGCGATGTTCGATCTCGGTTTCGTCAATTTCGAACTGGAGCGCCTCAAGCGCATCCCCATTGGCCGCGAACGGCTGATAGACACGCTAGTGCTGGCACGCCGGAAACATCCTGGAACGTCGAACAAACTCGACGATCTGTGCGCGCGCTATCGCATCGACAATTCACGCCGCCCGAAACATGGGGCCTTGCTTGATGCTGAACTTCTCGCCGAAGTTTACGTCGAGTTGATAGGCGCGCGGCAGGCGATGCTCGGTCTCGCGCATTCGATCGACGGAATGGCTACGCGGCCGGTTGGCGGCACAGCGACGCTCCAGCGGACTGTCGCACTTAAGCCACGCCTGAGCGACGCTGAGCGCGATGCGCACGGCACATTTGTCGCGACGCTCGGCGAGAAATCGATCTGGCAGGATTATCTTTAAGGCGTCAGCTCTGAATGGCTGGCTGGCCCTGCTGCTGTTCCATCCGCTGACGGAATAGCGAGACGAAGTCGACCGGATCAAGAAGCAGCGGCGGGAAGCCGCCATTGCGCACCGCGGTCGCGATGATCTCCCGCGCGAACGGGAACAGGATGCGCGGACATTCGATCATGACCAGCGGCAGCATGTTGTCCTGCGGAACGTTCTGGATCCGGAACACGCCGGCATAGGTCAGGTCGAACGCGAACAGGACGCTGCCGGACACTTCGGCCTTACCGTCAATCTTCAGCACGACCTCAATATCCGTCTCGGTCAGAGGCTGGGCGTTGACGTTGATCTGGATATTAATCGCAGGTTGCTTTTGCTCCTGCATGGATTGCGGCGCGTTCGGGTTTTCGAACGACAGATCCTTGACGTATTGTGCGAGGACATTGAGCACCGGCTGCGGAGCATTCGCAGCTGCGGGGTCGGCCGCCTGGCCGCCAATGCTAGAATTCGCCATGAATGTCCCTCAGGTGGCTCACGGGAGCCGTCGCGGCGGTGTGGCTAACATACGGTTTCCGGGCGAACAAGGATCGGCGCCCCAAGGTCGGATTGGGGCAAGATCGTGGTCGAAGACCGCCACAGAGCGCCCGGATGCGACTTAATGCGTCTCTCCAGCGTGGGCGGAGCCCTCTCTCGCCGTTGGCGTCTGGGGTCTTAATCGTTTAGGGTTCTTTTAGGCCAAGGATCGGATCGTCGCAGCCTATGGATTGGCGACGCGAGATGCCTAGTTAATCCTGCGCAGCCGATCCTGCGCAGCCGATCCTGCAGCACGACCTTCAAAGGCATGCTCGACGTGTTCGATATTTACACCATAATTTTCCTTGCTCTGGCGGTGTTCATCTTTTTGCGCCTGCGGAGCGTTCTCGGGCAGCGCACCGGGCGCGAACGTCCGCCGTACGATCCTTATGCGGCGCGCGATGCTCGCCCGGCTGCGAATGACAAGGTCGTGGCGCTGCCAGGACGTAGTCCGGAAGCGGCTGCGCGGCCTGCCGAGCAAGTCGAAATAGCGGATCGCTGGAAGGGCATTGCGGAAAGCGGCTCGCCTGTTGCATCGGGCCTCGATGCAATTGTCGCGGCTGACCGCAGTTTCGACGCTAATGAATTTATTGGCGGTGCGCGCGGAGCTTACGAGATGATCGTGGGCGCATTTGCAAGCGGCGACCGCCGTGCCTTGAAAGGCTTGTTGTCACGCGAAGTGTATGAAGGTTTCGAAACCGCGATCCGTGAACGCGAGACCAAAGGCGAGACGGTCGAGAACCGGTTCGTGTCGCTCGACACGGCCGAAATCTCTGCGGCCGAGCTGCGCGGAAACACGGCGCAAGTTACGACGCGCTTCGTGTCTCAACTCATCACAGTGACGCGCGACAAGGCCGGCGCTGTGATTGACGGAAATCCTGAGAAAGTTAGCGAGGTCACCGATGTGTGGACCTTCGCGCGTGATGTGACGTCGCGTGATCCCAACTGGAAGCTAGTGGCGACCGAAGCGGGGCAATGATTTTCAGCCGGACGCCGCGCCTGCTCCGGCGCGATGGCTTCTTAATTCTCGTTTGTGCCGCGCTGATTCTTTCCGCGCATCAGGCTTCCGCGCGTACGTATCGTCTGCCTGATGTCTTCAAAATCCCCAACACGCAACTTGAGCCGATGGCCTATGAGGACATCGAGGGCTGGGCGTCGGACGATCACGCTGAAGCACTCGCGGCTTTTCTTGCGAGCTGCGGCGCGATCACCAAGAGCACCGCCCGTGCGCGGCAAGGGCGGCCTCGGCTTTATCACGCGCTCAATGATATCTGCGAGGAGGCCATCGCAGGGGTGCCCTACGATTCGGCCAAGGCGCGCGCATTTTTCGAAGATAAGTTCCGCGCCTATCGTATTGCTCGTCTTGGCGAGCGCGAAGGATTTATCACAGGTTACTATGAACCTGTAGTCGATGGCGCGCGACTTCCGAGCGATAAATTCACAGTGCCGGTCTATCGTCGGCCACCCGACATGACGATGTCGCGCCTGCGCAAGCACCGTGTCGGCAAAGGCAAGGCATGGAAAACGGTGCGAGCGAAAGCGGCGCCCTATTTCGACCGCACGCAGATTGAAGATGGAGCACTCGCTGGCCGCGGTCTGGAAATTTGTTATCTCACTAACGAAACCGATTCATTCTTCGCGCAAGTGCAAGGCTCGGTGCGAGTGCGGCTCGAAGATGGGTCAATTATCCGGCTAAATTACGATTCGGCAAACGGTCATCCTTATACGTCGATTGGCCGTTTTCTGGTCGAACGCGGAATCATTTCGCGTGAGGACATTTCGATGCAGCGTCTGCGCGAGTGGATGGATGCCAATCCTGAAGAGGGAAAGGTACTGCGCCGCGAGAACAAGTCATTTGTCTTTTTTCGCGAGACAGACCTGCAGGACCATGAGGAAGCTGTTGGTGCGCAGGGTCTGTCACTGACGGCGGGCCGCTCGATTGCCGTTGATCGCAACATTCATGTTTACGGGACGCCGTTTTTTCTCGATGCCGTGTTGCCGATTGTGTCGGAGCGGCCAGACACAAGTTTCCGGCGTTTGATGATTGCGCAGGACACGGGTGGCGCCATCCTTGGGCCTGCTCGCGCGGACATTTATCTTGGTACCGGCGAAGATGCCGCGCGGCCGGCCGGCCGTTTCAAGCAACCCGGCCGTTTCGTCATGCTCATTCCGAAGGAGTTGAGTCCGGATACCGCGACCGCGTTCGTGCCCTTGCCGTTACCGCGTCCGGGCGAAGAAGCGCTCGCAGCAGCGGCGCCCGACAAACCTGAAGCGGACGATGCAAAAGCAAAAGCTATTCCGCCGCTGCCGCGCGCAAGGCCGAAAAAATGACGACCGGGCGCAAGGGGCGGCGTCTCTCCGACGAAGATGTGAAATTGTGGGATGGTGTGACGAGCTCCGTTGAGCCGTTGCGCAAACGGCGGCGAAAGCCTGACGGAGCCAGCGAGGACGAGGAAACCACGGCAACCTCCGAGCCTGCCATCGTTACGCGAAAGACCATCGCCGCGCATCCTGCTCCGAATCTTTCGAAACCGAAATCCCCGCCGTCGCTTGCGCCACTCGAACGGCGTCTCAAGCAAAAGCTGCGGCGCGGACGCGCCGGGATTGACGCGCGCGTCGATCTTCATGGCGACACGCAGGCGCAGGCGCATGACCGGTTGCTGCGGTTTCTCCATGTTTCGCAGGATAAAGGCGCGGCGCTCGTGTTGGTCATCACAGGCAAGGGCGGGAAGCCCGGCAGCGGCGAGCGCGGCGTACTCAAGCGGCAGGTTCCGATATGGCTCGGGCTTCCGGAATTCCGCGGTTATGTGATCGGCTTCGACACGGCTTCAATCGCACATGGCGGCGAAGGCGCGTTGTATGTGCGGCTTCGAAAGAAGCGTGGACTTCCCGGCGACGACTAGTGGCGGAAATGCCGCGTGCCGGTGAAAACCATCGCCACGTTGTGCTCGTCGGCCGCCTTAATGACCTCATCGTCGCGCATCGAGCCACCGGGCTGAATGACGGCAGTCGCGCCCGCTTCGATCGCGACGAGCAAACCATCCGCGAACGGAAAGAATGCATCGGACGCGACCACTGATCCTCTGGTCATCGGTTCGCTCGATCCTGCTTCCGCCGCTGCATCCTGAGCCTTGCGCGCAGCAATGCGGGCAGAATCCACTCTGCTCATCTGGCCTGCACCGATGCCAACGGTAGCGCGATCTTTGGCATAGATGATCGTGTTCGACTTGACGTGCTTTGCGACCCGGAACGCAAAAGCAAGGTCGCGCATCTCGGCGTCGGTGGGCTTGCGCTTTGTCGCCACCTTCATCTGCATGTCGTCGACAACCGCATTGTCGTGCGATTGCACGAGCAATCCGCCCGCAACTGATTTGACCATTAAGCCGGGCGCGCGACGATCCGGCAGGCCCCCGGCGAGAAGAAGGCGCAGATTCCTTTTTGCGCCAACGATTGAAATGGCTTCCTCGCTCGCATCCGGCGCAATGATGACTTCGGTGAAGATCTCGGTGATGGCGCGCGCGGCGTCGGCTTCGAGTTTTCCATTCAGCGCGACGATGCCGCCAAAGGCGGAGGTAGAATCGCAGGCGAGCGCTTTCTTGTAGGCCTCCAGCAGCGATGATCCTTCAGCCACGCCGCAGGGATTGGCGTGCTTGACGATGACGCAGGCGGGCGTTCGTGCAGGATCGAACTCTGCAACGCATTCATAGGCGGCGTCGGTATCGTTGATGTTGTTGTACGAGAGTTGTTTGCCTTGCACCTGGCGCGCGCTGGCAACCCCGAACCGCTTTTCGCCGGTTGCGTAGAACGCTGCACTTTGATGCGGATTCTCTCCGTACCGAAGAGCTTCGACCAGCTTTCCTCCGAAACTGCGAAAGGTGGGAGCGTTGTCGTGGAGCTGATCTGCAAACCAGTTGGAGATTGCTGAGTCGTAAGTGCCGGTCCGTGCATACGCCTTTGCGGCAAGTGACTTGCGAAGCGCGAGCGCCGTCGCACCGCTATTTGCCTTCATCTCGGCGAGTAGCGGTGCGTAATCGGCAGCGTCCACAATGACCGCCACGTCGTCGTGATTCTTCGCGGCGGCGCGGATCATTGCCGGACCACCGATGTCTATATTTTCGATGCAATCTTCGAAGTTGGCGCCTTTGGCGACGGTCGCCTCGAACGGATAAAGATTCACAACGAGCAAATCGATCGGCTTGATGCCGTGCGACTGCATTGCCTGCTTGTGTTCGGCGTTGTCACGAATGCCGAGCAGACCGCCATGCACCTTGGGATGAAGCGTTTTCACGCGGCCATCCATCATCTCGGGAAAATCAGTGAGGTCGGCAACGTCGATAACTTTCAGACCCGCGTCGGCGATGGCTTTCGCTGTGCCGCCGGTCGAGACGAGTTCGACGCCGAAATCCGAAAGCGCGCGCGCGAAATCGATAAGGCCATTCTTGTCGGAAACGGAAATAAGGGCGCGCTCTATGCGGCGTAGGGATGAAGTCATGGTGCAATCCAGGCGTTATTCAAGCGGCAGTTCGGGTTCGTCACCGCGATCGCGGCGCGAAGATGGTTGAGGCGGTGTTGTGCGGTTTGTGTGTGAGATCGTCCAGTCTACGCGCGGGACATGGCTGGCACGGCCGAGGATAACGATTTGCAGCGTCCGGCGCGGGCCGTCATTGCCAGCTAGGAACACGCTTTCCTCCAGCTCGACATGATCCTCGTGCGCGTCGAAACTCCAGACATCGCGTGACGGCAGCATCAGCATGACGCTGTGGCCATCGGCAAGACGATTGGCCTTGATCGATGGATGCAGGTGAAAGCGGATCGCAAACTGGTCCTCCTCACCCGCAGGGATGGAGGTGCCACGGCGCGGCGTAAACGTGTCCTCGCCTTCCAGCCGTCGGCCATTTTCAAGAAGCGTCAGCATGCGATTGTGGATGATACCAAAGCGATCCGCGTATCCGTCGTGCGATGCGCGCAGCATAACGGCGTCCGCGTGATCCTCCCGCTCCACTGTTACATGTTTCGGTCCGCTGACAATGGGCACGCCGATCAATTTACGAAAGGCGCGGATCTCTCTGAAGCGCGACGACGAGGCGTCGTTAAATGTCACCGTGGAGTGCGCCGCCGTCGCGCGCGCAAGCTGACGCCAGCTATCCCGATTGATCGCAGTCATTCCGCAATTCACGACGATGCGCTGCGCGCCCGATGATAATTCGAATGCGAGAGTTCCGGCATGTGCCTCCTGGCTCAAGCCGAGCGGCGGTGGTGTGCCGGTATCGACAATCGCGAGAAGGTCATCCATCTGCATCCGCTGGTAGCCGGAATGCGCGGCATTCAAAACTGGCTCGCCGCGAGCGTCGTCGTAAGCCTGCACGGTTGCCACTTCGGCAGCGTTGGTCGGACCCATGCCGTTGAAGAGAGTAAAGTTGCCGTCCGCATGACGGTAGAAGCGTAGCATTGGCATCATGCGCTCGATGGCGTGCAGAAAAAGCGGCGGCGGCGCGATATTGCGCGATGTGAATGCTTGGCGCAGCGGGAGAAGGTCGAGTAGCAATTCCGCTGCTACGCCCGGATTGCGTCCGACGTGGCCGCCATCGGGAAGGATCTGGCGCTCGAGCTCACCGGTCAGCTTGCGGACCGCGGCGTTCAGGTGCCGCGCTTGTCCTGCCATGCAGAGGCAAGCGAAACAGAGCGCGATTCCGATGCGAATCTGCACGACACCGTCGCGGGCGTCTCCCGCAGCGTTACGTAGATAGCGAACCTGCCGGCTAAGGCTCCGTAGAAAGCGCCGATAAAACTGAACGTCGGCGTCCTGCAGGACGAGCGGCGATTGCGAGAGCCACGCGATAATTCGTTCGGCGAGGATGTCGGGTCGCCACCCGGTTTCGTGCCACGACCCTTGTATCGTAATCCATTCATCCACCAGCGCGCGTCCGTTGGCTCGTGCGATGCCGGTATCCGCTGCGCGAAGGTGGCGTAGCCAGCCAAAGCCAAGCAACTGCGCAGCCCATTCATCGGATGGAGCGGACATTTCGAAAGGGGATCGGCGATCGCAAATCACGATCTTCCCGGCAAAAGCGAAACGTCCCGCATAGATTTCGCTCGCGCGGGTAGGATCGGTGGTGCGTAATTCCTGCGGCGCGATCAACAGCCGGTCGGTCTTGGGCGAGAGATAGCGCCAGCGCAGAAATGGATTGGCGTGCAGGCGGCCGGAGGCGCTGCGCAGCGCGCGGCGCACCAATAGCCAGGACAGCCTGGCTCGCTCCGCGACGGAAACGCCGGACATGGAGGGCAAAAGCCTCTTTTGCTGGTGACGGTGCGTTTGCGCCGTACGCTGCAAGATATAGCCAAGCCGGACGGGAGGGCCAACCCGCGCGCACCTGTTCGGCGGCCTTCAGAGACGGTCGCTGCGTCAGCCCCAGGGGCCGCGTTGACCCCATGGCCCGCGAGGTGACCCGGATGCGCCGCCGGTAGCAGGAACCGCACCGGAAACCCTCCGCTGCTCCGTACCGCGCCCCTTCCGCCGACTGATGTCCTGAAGCGCAGCGATGCGATTTTCGACGGCGGGATGCGTGGAAAATAGGTTGTCTAGGCGCTGCCCGGACAGTGGATTGATGATGAACATGTGCGCGGTCGCCGGGCTGCGCTCAGCATTCTCGTTCGGAATCGCGTGCGCCGCGTTTGCAATCTTTCCAAGCGCCGACGCAAGCCATTCCGGCTCTCCGGAAATCTCCGCACCCATGCGATCGGCGGCGTATTCGCGCGTGCGGCTGATTGCCATTTGCACCAGCATGGCTGCGAGCGGCGCAAGGATTACCATCGCAAGCGTTCCAATCAGACCGGTGCCGCTATTATTGTCCCGATTGCCGCCGAAGAACATTCCGAATTGTGCGAGCATCGAGATCGCGCCCGCGATCGTCGCGGTAATCGTCATGGTCAGTGTATCGTGATTTTTGATGTGCGCGAGTTCATGCGCGATCACGCCCGCGACTTCCTCGCGGCTCAGCCGTTGCATCAACCCGGTGGTGACCGCGACAGCAGCGTGTTGCGGGTTGCGTCCCGTTGCGAATGCATTCGGCTGCGGGTTGTCCATCAGGAATACGCGCGGCATCGGCAAACCGGCGCGGCCGGACAAGTCGCGCACCATTTGCACAAGGTCTGGTGCTGTACGCGCGTCAACTTCCTGCGCGCCGTGCATGGACAACACCATGCGGTCGGAATTCCAATAGGCGAAAACGTTCATCGCCGCGGCGACGAGGAGCGCGATTGTCGCGCCGCCAGATCCGCCGATCAGGTAGCCGACGCCCATGAACAACGCCGTCAACGCGGCGAGCAACATGGCAGTACGCAGATAGTTCATCCTTGCCTCCGCCGTCCGGCGCGAACTCTGGCCGTGCGAAGAAAAAATGGGAAGTGCAATCGCGCGTACAAGCGGGCGCGGCAACGCGACGCTCCAGCGTCCGGGAGAATACCTATCGATGGCGGGAGGTCTTGCGAATCGTCCGGCGCGATGTCTTAATTAGGACTATGTTCCTTCGCGCCAGACTATCTCCCCCAAGCTTGCTTGCGCCACCGGCACTCCCGCTCGCCGGTGTGATTTTCATTCTCGGAATGCTCGCGGGCGCGCTGCTGTCGGGCTATCTCGCCCCTGCCGAAACCGCGCAGCAGCCGATAGGACAGATGGAGCGGCGTTCGAAGAATGCCACCGCAAGCAGGCTCGCTGCGGACGTATTGCGTGTCATTGACGGGGATACATTCGAGGCAAGAGTTCACGCTTGGCCCGGCATCGACATCACCACGCGGGTCCGGCTTCGCGGCATCGACGCGCCGGAAATGAAAGCAAATTGCAGAGACGAGGCGATCAAAGCCGATTCATCGCGCGTCGCACTGCAATCGATTCTGGGGCAGGGCGGCGTCATGGTCGCGCATATCGCGCCAGATAAATATGGCGGGCGTGTCGTTGCCGACGCGTCGACACGAACAACGGCCGATGTATCGAGCGCAATGCTGGAATCAGGTCACGCCCGCCCGTATGGCGGAGGCAGGCGAGAAGGATGGTGCGGTTGAAGTCTAGCGGGTGACAATCACTGGCGTCCCGACGGATACGCGGTTGTAAAGATCCGCGACATCCTGATTGAACATGCGGATGCAGCCGTAAGAAACAAAGCCGCCGATTGAACTCGGCACGTTGGTACCGTGAATCGCGTATTCGCCGCCGCTCAGAGTCAACGCCGCGACGCCCATCGGATTGCGCGGCGATCCGCCGGGAATGACGTCGGGAAGATTTGGATTATCGCGCTTCACTTCGCGCGGCGGTGCCCATGCCGGGTTGCGATGCTTGCCATCGATATAAGTTTGCCCGGCCCACTTTTTACCGGCTTTGCCGACGCCCACGGGATAGCGCAGCGCCTTGCCGTCGCCGAGCACAAGGTAAAGCCGCCGCTCGCTCGTCTTCACGACGATTGTGCCCGCCTGGTATCCGCCGAAGCGAACTGCTTCACGCGAATCCGCGTTACCTATGAAGGAAATCCCAAAGCCCAACAACGCGAGCAGAAACGCAGCGACCCGATACAAACGCATGTTTTCGACCCATCTCACGAAGAAGGTCGCTCACGCTAAAACGGGCGCATCGGGGGCGAAAGAAGGATCGCGCCTTAACCTAAATTCTCGATGAGTGCGGACGGGTTTGCCCGTCTGCACGGGTTCCGATCAGGCGTTCTTTTGCTTGTTCTGACGGTTGTTCACGAGATCATCGACCACCGCGGGATCGGCGAGCGTCGAGGTGTCTCCGAGATTGGAGAAATCATCCTCGGCGATCTTGCGGAGTATACGCCGCATGATTTTCCCCGAACGCGTTTTCGGAAGGCCCGGCGCAAACTGGATGAGATCGGGCGCCGCAATCGGGCCAATCTCTTTTCTTACCCAGCCGACCAATTCCTTACGAAGGTCTTCACTCGACGCCTCACCGGCCATCAGCGTGACATACGCGTAAATGCCCTGGCCCTTAATGTGATGCGGATAGCCAACCACCGCAGCCTCGGACACTTTCGGATGCGCGACCAAAGCGCTTTCGACTTCTGCCGTGCCCATGCGATGCCCCGACACGTTGATCACGTCGTCCACGCGTCCGGTGATCCAGTAATATCCGTCCTCGTCGCGGCGGCAGCCGTCGCCAGTGAAATACTTGCCCGGATAGGTTTTGAAATAGGTCTCGATGAAACGCGCATGGTCGCCATAGACGGTGCGCATCTGGCCCGGCCATGAATCCGCGATGCAGAGATTGCCAGAAGTCGCGCCTTCGAGAACTTTTCCTTCCGCGTCGACAAGCTGCGGCTGCACGCCGAAGAACGGGCGCGTCGCGGAACCGGGTTTAAGTTTTGTCGCGCCGGGAAGCGGCGTGATGAGAATGCCGCCGGTCTCGGTCTGCCACCAAGTGTCGACAATCGGGCAGCGCTCGTCGCCGACGACGCGATGATACCATTCCCACGCTTCCGGATTGATCGGCTCGCCGACCGATCCGAGCAGACGCAACGACTTGCGGCTTGTCTTTTTCACCGGATCGTCGCCGGCCTGCATCAGTGCGCGGATCGCGGTCGGCGCAGTGTAGAAGATGTTGACCTTGTGCTTGTCGATCACTTCCCAGAAGCGCGACATCGATGGGTAATTCGGCACGCCTTCGAACATCAGCGTGGTCGCGCCATTCTGCAGCGGTCCATAAAGAATGTAGGAATGACCCGTCACCCAGCCGACATCGGCGGTGCACCAGTAGATGTCTCCGTCATGATAGTCGAACACGTATTGGTGCGTGATCGCGGTGAACACCGAATAGCCGCCGGTGGTGTGCATCACGCCTTTCGGCTTTCCGGTCGAGCCTGATGTGTAGAGAATGAAAAGCGGGTCTTCCGCGTTCATTTCCTCAGCCGGGCAATCCGCGGGAACGGTCTCCGCAACTTCGTCATAATAGACGTCACGGCCAGCCTTCATCGCGACCGCGCCGTTGGTGCGTTTCACGACGATCACCGACTTCACGCCGCCTGCTTTATCGCAGGCAGCGTCCGTGTTCGCCTTCAGCGGAATTTTACGGCCGCCGCGCACGCCTTCGTCCGACGTGATGACGATGGTCGACTTGCAATCCTCGATGCGGCCAGCGAGCGAATCCGGCGAGAAACCACCGAACACGACCGAGTGGATTGCGCCGATGCGCGCGCAGGCAAGCATGGCATAGGCCGCTTCCGGCACCATCGGCATGTAAATCGTGATGCGGTCGCCCTTCTTGGCGCCCTGCGCCTTCAGCACGTTCGACCAGCGGCAGACCTCGGCGTGCAATTCCTTGTAGGTGATTTTCTTGTCATCTTTTGGGTCGTCGCCTTCCCAGATAATCGCGACCTGATCGCCGCGCTTTTCGAGATGCCGATCGACGCAATTGTAAGCGACGTTGGTTTTGCCGTCTTCGAACCACTTGATCGAAACATCGCCCGGACCGAACGACGTGTTCTTCACCTTGGTGAAGGGCTTCATCCAGTGAATGCGTTTGGCCTGTTCGGCCCAGAACGCGTCTGGGTCCTTTATCGAGGCCGTGTACATTTCCTTGTACTTGGCGTCGTTCAGATAGGCGCGGCTCTGCCATTCAGCCGGAACGTCGTAAACCTTGTCCGACATTGCATTCCTCCCAGATGTCATCGCGATTTGGCGCGTCGGGGCGCCATCGCCGTTTTATGACGCCATTATGCGACGGGCCTTACGCCAGCGACAAGGCGGGACATCGTCCCACTTTGGTCTGGGATTGGCGCTTATCGCCCCATCCAGCCGAGGATTCCGCCGATGACGAGAAGCGCGCCGAGCCAGTGGCCGGCGTCGATTGCGGTCAGAAAGGCTTTGCGGTTGGCGAAAGCGTTGTTGACGCTAAGGGTGGTCAGCACGAAGCCGAACCAGCAAAAGGCCGCCGAAATCAGTCCAGCGCGGATCGTGAATGAGTTGAGATGCACGAGGATGCCATACAGCACCACGCCCATCACGACCTCCGCCAGGAAACACAGAATGAAAGGTGCGGCACGGCCGACGGCGGATTTTCCGGCCTGTTCCGCCTTGCATTGAGCAAGGGTTTTGCCCTGCGCCGTGTGCCAAGGCGTCGCGAGCGCGGTGTAATAGACCGCGCCAAAGAGCCATGCGGCAATCGCCGCGATCGCAACCGCCGTAAAATTCACCGACCCAAGAGGCATCTCGTCACCTGTTTCGTTGCTTAGCGTGTCTGGCACGCAACGTGCTTGGAATTAGCTCTCACGGGAGTGATCGCGTGCCTACGATAAACCCGGAACGTCTGCTTGGCGACCTCTATGCGCTCCGCAAGATCGGCAACTACAAGACGGGCGTGCATCGTCCGACACTATCACCGGACGACGTGAAAGCGCGTCAATGGCTCGCCGGGCGCATGACCGACACCGGATTGGCGCCGACCATCGATGGCATCGGCAATGTGTTCGGAAAGTGTGCCGCATCGGGGCGCAAAATTCTTGCGGGCTCGCATATCGAAAGCCAGAATCACGCTGGGTGGTTGGACGGCGCCCTCGGCGTTCTGTTTGCGCTTGAGGCATCGCGCGCGATTTCGGAAGACAAGGCGCTGAAGAATGCCGGCGTCGATGTCATCGCGTTCTGCGACGAGGAAGGCCATTTCGGCAGTTATCTCGGCAGCCGCTCCTTTATCGGCGATGTGACGGAAGACGAGATCGACAAGGCCAAGGATCGCACGCACGGGAGGCCGATGCGGGCCGCGCTTGCTGAAGCAGACTATGCAGGACGTCCGCGCCTTCAGTTCGAGCCGGGGCGCTATGCCGGGTTCTTCGAGGCCCATATAGAGCAGGGTGCCACACTCGAACAGTCAAAACTCAAGATCGGCGTCGTTACCGCGATCGTTGGATTGTGGGACTACCGCATAAAGGTCGTCGGACAACAAAACCACGCTGGCACGACAACGATGAAGCAGCGCCGCGACGCTGGCATGACCATGATCCGCCTGATGTCGGCCTTCGATCAGCATATGAAAAAGAACACCACCCCGCGCACGGTATGGACCTGCGGTAAGATGGAATTCGATCCCGGCGCACCGAGCATTATTCCCGGTGAAGCACGCGCGAATTTTCAGTTCCGCGATACCGATGCGGCGTTCCTGGAGAAAACCGAATCCGAACTTCTCGCGATGGCGAAACAAGCGGACCAAGAAGGACCGTGTCAGGTCAGCGTCGAGGTTGTCCGGCAAAGTTCGCCCGCGCTGATGGACGAGAGTTTCCAGCAGGCGCTCGATGAGGCCGGAGAGAAACACGCCCCGAATCTTTGGACGCGCATGCCTTCAGGCGCCGGGCACGATGCGCAGCATTTGGCGCGGGTGATGCCCTCGGCAATGATGTTCGTGCCGAGCATCGGCGGCATCAGTCATCATTGGACTGAGAACACATCCGACGAAGACATAGCGCTCGGGTCGCAGGTCTTCACCGACGCGATCGCTCGAGTTCTGGCGAGGTAAAGACAACGCCCGGGCTCCGGTGATCGGGTGCAGGCGCCCGGTTCAGGCGCGCACACGCGACCGGCTACGGGCCCGGGCGGTGTCAAAGCGCCGGTGCGCACCGGCGGAGCGTTCAAATGGTAAAGCGTGTCAGGATTTCAAGAGGCCGCCCATCTTACAGATGAGCTTCCATTCTTCGGCGGCGACGGGCTGCACCGAGAGGCGCGAGTATTTCAGCAGCGACATGTCTTTGAGCTTTGGAGTGGACTTGATTGTTTCAAGCGTGACTGGCGTTTTAAGCGGCTCGCGAGCGACAACTTCCACTACGACCCAGGGACTTCCGTTGTCGGCCGTTGGATCGGGGTGATGCTCGCGGACGATCTCGACAATGCCCACGATCTCCTTGCCGATGTTGGAATGGTAGAAGAAAGCGCGGTCACCCTTCTTCATCTTCATCAGGTTGAGCTTGGCGGTGTGATTACGAACGCCGCTCCAGCTTTCGCCCTTTGAGCCCCTTCCGACCTGCTGATCCCACGACCATGCGTCGGGTTCGCTCTTCATCAGCCAGTAAGCCATGTCACCCTTCCGCCCTGAAAGGGCGCGTCAGCAGCGCGTCGATGGCGCCGTCGACAGACACACGCCCGCTGAGAACCTCGGCAACCGCCGCCGCGATCGGCATTTCCACCTCGCGCTCTTTCGCCATCTCAACCAGCACCGAGGCCGTGTAATAGCCCTCGGCAAGGCCGGTCGAATTCTGAATGGCGTCCGGCGCGTAACCCATCCCAACATTCATTCCGAATGTAAAATTGCGCGATTGCACGCTGGAGCATGTCAGGATCAGGTCGCCGAGACCGGACAGGCCCATTAGTGTCTCCGCTTGTGCGCCACAGGCACGCCCAAAGCGAACAAGCTCCGCGAAACCGCGGGTCGTCAGCGCCGCCGCGGCGCTTGCCCCTAGCCCGCGGCCGGAAACGATGCCGGCAGCAATGGCGAGCACGTTCTTTGCAGCTCCGCCGATTTCGACGCCGCGAATGTCGGTCGAGTGATAGGGGCGGAAGGTTGCCGAGCCGAGTGCACGCGCAAGGTTCGACGCGAGATGCTCATCGGGTGCTGCAAGCGTTACGGCTGTGGGCAGTCCGCGTGCGACATCGCCTGCGAAGCCGGGGCCTGACAGGATTGCGGGAATGGCCTTCGGCAACACGTCCGCGATCACCTCGGTCATGAACTTGCGCGTGCCACGTTCGATGCCTTTGGCGCAGGCGATTACCGGAATCTGCGTTGAAAGATGCGCCGATAGATTTTCGCAGACGCCGCGTGAGGCTTGCGCCGGGACAGCGAGCAGGATTGCGTCCGCGCGTGCAGCTTCGGCCAGCGACGTAGTGACCGCGACGCCCGTATCGAGCCGGATGCCTTTCAGCTTTGGACTTTCGCGCGTAGCGGCAATTCGCTCTGCGGCTGCGCCATCGCGCGCCCACAGCGTGACGGAACGCCCGGCGCGGGCGGCCGCCTGCGCGAGCGCGGTTCCCCAGCTCCCTCCGCCCAGCACCGCGATACGATCGAAAGCCATGCCCGTCCCGATCGTTTAAGCGAAAGCTGATTCGCTCGACACTTTTTTCCGCCCGACAACTTCCTCAAGCGGCCAGCGCGGCCGCGCCGCGAATTCCAGATCATCAAGCAGTCCGAGTGCAAGGCGTTCGGCGCCGGCCCAAGCGATCATCGCGCCATTGTCAGTGCACAGGTTTACGGGCGGCACGACGAGGACGGTTCCGCCTTCGAGCGCGCGCCGGTGCAGTGTTTTACGGATTTCCAGATTGGCTGCGACGCCGCCCGCCGCAACGAGCGCGGTCGGTGAACCAAATTGCTCGCGGAACAGCCGCAGGCCGGACCGGATGCGGTCCTTGATGACGTCCACCACCGCGCCCTGAAATGCAGCGCACAGATCAGCGACATCCTGATCATTCAAGGGTGCGACTTTTTCCGCTTCGAGCCTCAACGCGGTTTTCAGTCCTGACAGCGAGAAATCGGCCTCGGCGCGTCCATACATTGGGCGTGGCAATTCAAATCGTTTGGCATTGCCGCGCGCCGCTTCGCGCTCGACTGCAGGCCCGCCCGGATAGCCGAGGCCGAGCAGCTTCGCGGTCTTGTCGAATGCTTCACCGATGGCGTCATCCAGCGTGTTGCCGAGCAGCACGTAATCACCAACGCCGCGCACCGCGAGAATTTGCGTGTGCCCTCCCGACGCAAGAAAAAGACAATAGGGAAACGGCACGCCGTCGGTTAGCCGCGCGGTGAGCGCGTGCGCCTCTAAATGGTTCACTGCAATGAGTGGCTTGCGGGTCACGAGAGAAATCGCCTTTGCGGTGGTCAATCCGACCAGCACTCCGCCAATCAGACCTGGCCCCGCCGCGGCCGCGACCGCGTCAATGTCGCTCATTCGCCGGCCCGCATCCGCCAGTGCGCGTGCGATAATCTGGTCAAGCACCTCGACATGAGCGCGCGCCGCGATCTCCGGCACCACGCCGCCAAAGGCGGCGTGTTCGTTGGTCTGTGACAGCACGACATTGGATAGAATTTTGCCGCGCCCCTCCGCACGCCGCTCGACCAGAGAGGCCGCGGTTTCGTCGCAGGTCGTCTCGATTCCGAGGACAGTTAGCGGAATGCTCACGGTCTCTCCCTTTTTGGGCGAGGCTGGATTACAAGCTTCGCGTAGCATTGCGAGGCGGAATGGCGCAATCCTTGGGACTTACTTTGCGAATTGGCACTCGCGGATCGCCGCTTGCGCTGGTGCAGGCGGAGAGCGTGCGTTTGGCGCTTGCGAACGTCCACGGCTTTGATGCCGCCAAAATCGAAATTCATGTCATCCGCACGAGTGGTGACCGAATTCAGGACCGCCCGCTGGCGGATGCCGGTGGCAAGGGGCTGTTCACCAAGGAAATCGAGCAAGCGTTGTTGGACGACGAAATCGATTTCGCCGTGCATTCCGCCAAGGACATGCCGACATTCCTGCCGGACGGCCTGATGATTGCCGCATGCTTGGAACGCGAGGATCCGCGCGATGTCTTCATTAGTCACAAAGCGCAATCCATCGCGACGTTGCCGCGCAATGCATCCGTCGGCACGAGCTCGCCGCGCCGGGTCGCGCTGGTGAAGCGCCTGCGGCCGGACATCACGACGCCGCTCCTGCGCGGCAATGTCGAGACACGTTTGCGCAAGCTCGAAGCCGGCGATGCCGATGCGACCATTCTCGCGCTGGCTGGTTTGAAGCGGCTTGGTTTGAGTAATGTTGCGACGAAAATCATGAGCGCCGACGAATTTCTTCCAGCCGTCGGGCAGGGCGCGATTGCCATTGAGATAAGGACTGAGGATGCGCGGATGCGCGGCATTCTTGCTCCTGTCGACCATCAAGACACATCGCGCGCTCTGACAGCCGAGCGCGCGTTTCTCGCGGTGCTCGATGGCTCCTGCCGTACGCCGATCGCAGGTCACGCGACGGTCGCCGGAAATACGATGAGCTTTCGCGGACTCGTTTCTAGTCCCGACGGGGCGCAGACCTATGAAACGTCACGCGAAGGCGCAGCATCCAATGCCGAAGCCATCGGTGCGGACGCAGGGCGCGAATTGAAGGAACGAGCCGGTCCCGATTTTTTCCAGGATCAGTGACGTGCGAATTCTAGTGACGCGTCCATCGCCCGAAGCTGAACGCACCGCCGCTGCGCTCGTGCAGCTTGGACATGAGCCGATGCTTGCGCCGATGCTCTCGATAATGGCGCTCGATGTCCCACTGCCTATCGGGCCGTGGGGCGGCATTGTCATGACCAGCGGCAATGCGGCGCGCGCGGTTGCGGGCCGCGTCGCGGACTTGGCGGCGCTGCCGGTATATGCAGTCGGCCGGCAAACCGCTGCGGCTGCGCACGAAGCTGGATTTACTTCCGTATTATCGGCGGACGGCGATAGCACCGATCTGGTTGCGTTGATTGCGACAAGAAAATCGCAAGCGCCGCTTCTTTATCTCGCCGGAAACGACCGTGCCCGTGATCTGCCGTTGGAATTGGGTACGCACGGCATTCGCATTGAAACAGCGGTGGTGTATCGCGCCCAAGCCGCATCCACGTTCTCCCCCAACGTGAGAGCGGCTTTCGCGCAGAACGCGATCGGCGGCGTTTTGCATTATTCGCGCCGGACCGCTGCGGCATTTTGTTCCTGTGTTCAGTCATCGGACTTACAGGCACAGGCGATGAAAGCCACTCACTATTGTCTTTCCAGCCGCGCGGCGGAACCGCTTGCTGCGGCAGGCGTCAAGAACCTGCAAATCGCGTCCGCGCCGGAAGAAAGCGCGTTGTTTCGCCTTCTTCCGCAGGCATGATTTGGCCGCGGGCGGCGGTCCCGTATAGTCGGGATACCGGCGCACCACGCGGATATGATTCGGCTCTCAAACGCCTCGGAACGGTGTCATGGCAAAGCCCCCGACGATCGATTTGACGGCGACGGAAGTCGAAAGCGTAGCGCCCGCAGGCGGCAGCGCGCACGCTTCCTCGAATGCCTCGGCCGAAGCGCAATCCGCCGGGACAAAGTCCAGCGCTCCACCGCCTCGCGGTCCCGGCTTGTGGGAGCGTCTGTCCGGCCGACTTCCGTCCTGGCGAATCATTGGTGCCGTGGCGGGT